>DATHUY010000140.1 GCA_035461765.1 Longimicrobiales bacterium | reverse complement strand
GCCGGCCGCGCGCAAGGCGTCCCACGTCTCACACGCGAGCACCAAGGTCGATCCCGATCCGGAGGAGAGGGGCGGGCTCTGACTTCTGGGCCGGGCTGACGAACGGATCTTTTTTTTTACCACAGAGCACTCAGAGCACCCGGAGTTTTGCTCTGAGGGGTAAATCAGGATGCGCGGCAGGGCCGGCATCCTTTTTTTGTTTAACAACGGAAATATCCGAACGGCTGGGCAGTTGTTTTCTGTCAAAACAAAAATGGAAGCAGGCCGTGCGACGAAGTTCCTGTTCGCCACACGGCCCTCTGTGTGCTCTGTGTGCTCTGTGGTGAAAATTCCGTTCAGCAGCCCCGCCCTCGCCTCAGAGTGCAGCGCCCTGTGTGCTCGTCTAGTGCCGGATAGGCGTACCCAGCGGCCCGCTCGGCTTCGGCTCGGCCTCGATGACGGTCTCACCGTTCGGCCGCGGCAGGCGCGGGACGTTGCCGTTCGCGGACGCGAGCGCTTCGACCGTGTAGTTGCTGCCGGGATGCCAGAGCACCCAGTCCTTCAGGCCGGCATCGTAGACCGCGTCGATCTGTGCGCGGACGTAGGACGCGTCGTAGCGCGGTGCGCCGAGCGTGAAGTCCTGGAGCCACGCCACGATCCGCGCCTTGCTCCCCTCCATCCGGGCGGAGCGGCGGACGCCGTGCTCGAGCGCGGTCTTCACGGTCTCGTAGGGGCTCGCGTTCGGATGAGCTATGCCGTACGAACCGCGCTGGTAGTGCGACGGGTACACCATCGGCAGCAGCGCGTCCGTCACGTCGGCCAGCTTCTCCCACAGCTGACCGATGCCCATGTCCGTACCGGCTGACGTCGTCAGGCCGAAGACATCGGCCGTGATCGGCACATTGTAGGAGCCGAGCTTCTCCTGCGAATACACGATGAAGTCGCGGATGCCGTCGGCCTTGCTGCGACCTTCCGCGGCCGGCCAGTGACCCTCCCGCATCAGCGACTGCGGCACGTCGGGGAAGCGCACGTAGTCCCACTGCACTTCCGAGAATCCCAGCTCGAGCGCCTCGCGTGCGATGGCGATGTTGTAGTCCCACACGTGGCGGTTGTACGAGTCCACCCAGCGGTACCCGTCGGCGTCCAGCCAGTCACCGCCATCCACGTGCTGAACCGCCCAGTCCGGCCGCGCCTTTGAGAGCGGGCCGTCCTTGAAGACCACGATGCGCGCGATCGGATAGATCCCGTTCTCCCGCAGCTTGCGCAGCACGCCACGGATGTCGGTGATGTAGGCGCGATCCGCGCCGATCGCGCGCGCGAGCGGAACACGTGAGTTGTAGCTGATCTCGCCGCCTTCCTTCACGTCGATCACGAACGCATTGATCTCCGTCTGGTTCGCAATGCCGATCAGCCGGTCGAGCTTGCGCTGCGAGCCCGCGGCGTAGGCGTTCAGATACAGGCCTCTGATCACGTCCGGTCGCTTCACGCGCGGCACACCGTCCGTGATCGAGGCGAAGCCGAACATCTGCTCGCTCGTCGCGTTCGCCAGCACGATCTCCGCCTCCGCCCCAGCCAGCTCGGCTGCGGCCGCCACAGAATCCGCCACCGCAGCCGCGTTGTCGACGGACGCCTGCTCGGCTGGCTCAGCAGCCGGTGCCGGCGCTTCCGCTACCGCGACATCCGCGGGCGGCGCAAAGCGCGCGACCGCGAACACGACGAGAACGAGTGCGGTCAGGGCACCGCCCATATAGCCGCGTCGACCCCGCACCCATCCGGACACCGCCTGGCGTACGTCGAAGTCCTGCTGCGCCATGTAGCTTCTCCTCTGCTGCTCTGCACGTGTGCTGTACAGTCCAAGTTAAAGGGACCCGAGCTGGAGCGTAACCCCTTGACCGGCCTTGACTTAACTGCACATTTCGACTCCGGCCGCGCGGCTGCAGGCCCTTGAGCCGCACGCGCCGTACCTAATACGTCGGCATGCCCGGATCGATCTCCTCCGCCCAGCGCCGGATTCCGCCCTTCAGGTTCATGAGGCGGTCGTAGCCGTGGGCGCGCAGCTGGCGAATGGCGCCCGCACTGCGCGATCCGGAGCGGCAGAGCACGACGGCGTCCTCATCCGGGTCGATCTCGGTGCGGCGGTCCAGGATCTGATCGAGCGGAATGAGGCGGGCGCCGAACTGCCCCAGGTTGGCGATGTCCCATTCGAACTCCTCGCGCACGTCGATGATCGCGATCTTCTCGCCTGCGTCGAGGCGCTGTTTCAGCTCGATCGGCGTGATGGTCTGGATGACATTGGGCGCCTGCGGTTGATCCATGTCTTGTTCTCCGGGAGCACAGAACTCGTCGTAATCGATGAGAGCGGTGACGGTCGGGTGGTCGCCGCACACGGGACAGTCGGGATTGCGGCGCAGCCTGAGCTCGCGCCACTGGAACGTGAGTGCATCGAACAGGGCGAGCCGCCCGATCAGAGTGGAGCCGGTGCCGATGATCAGCTTGATCGCCTCGAGCGCCTGCAGCGAGCCGATGATGCCGGGCAGCACGCCCAGCACGCCGCCTTCCGCGCAGCTCGGGACGAGCCCGGGCGGTGGCGGCTCGCGGAACAGGCAGCGGTAGCAGGGGGCGGTGCGCCCGGTGAATACAGAGACCTGCCCCTCGAAGCGCAGGATGGACCCGTAGACATACGGCTTTCCGAGCAGTACGCACGCGTCGTTGACCAGGTATCGCGTCGGGAAGTTGTCCGTGCCGTCGATCACGACGTCGAAGTCGCTCAGGATCTCGAGCGCATTGGCTCGCGTGAGCCGCACGTCGAACGTGACGACGTCCACGTTCGGGTTCATGGCGCGCAGCCGCGCCGCGGCCACGTCGACCTTCCTGCGTCCCACATCACCGGTAGCATAGAGCACCTGCCGCTGCAGGTTGCTCAGATCGACGACGTCGAAGTCGATGATGCCGATGCGACCGACACCCGCCGCCGCGAGGTAGAGCGAAATGGGGGAGCCCAGGCCGCCCGCGCCGACAATGGCCACACGCGCCGCCCGTAGCTTCTCCTGCCCTTCCCGTCCGACGTCCGGCAGCGAGAAATGGCGCGCGTAGCGGCTCATCTCGTCGCGCGAGAACGGCTCGCCCGGCGCCGGCGGGCCTTCACCGCCGGCAATGCTCGGCACGATGAGGATGACGTCGCCAGCGCTGAGCGGCGTGCGGGCGCCATGCTCCAGCTCGTCCAGATCGCTCTCGTTCAGATATACCCGAACGTAGCCGCGCAGCTGGCCGGAGTCGGTGTAGAGATGGCGACGCAGCAGAGGATGCTGCTCGGAGAGACGCGACAACGCCGCACCGACATCGGGTGCGTCGATCTCGATGCGGGACGCGCCGGCCGTGTATTCGCGCAGCGCCGTCGGGAGCTGCACGACTGCGCTCACGCAGCGCCCGCGAGCAGTGAGACGCGCAGCTCGTCGAAGCCGCTGCGGTCATCGCGCAGCCGCCAGCAGCGGATGCTGCCGCGCGGCACATCGATGATCACGTACACGTAACCGGGAACCGCCAGCTCCAGGTCGCGCGACGATGGCTCCGCCGACGTCAGGGGGTGCGAATGATAGAAGCCGACCACCTGCACGCCGGCGCAGACCGCCTGCCGCTCGAGCCGCAGCACGGTCGGCGCATCAATGAAGAAGCTGGAATGGTCCGGCGCCGTATTCGGGACCGGGATCAGCGTGCGGATCTCGATCTCACGGCCGCCGACGACTCCGATGAGCGCGCCGCAGCATTCCATCGGCGCGGTAGCGCCCGCCTCGCGCCGGAGTCCAGCCAGGATCCGTGGCGCAATGGTAACTGAGTATCCTCCCATGAGTTAGGAAGCTAGCCGGGAGACGGGTGCCGGTCAATCCGAAACGGTCCACTTTCTGCCACGTGGAAGGAAGGCAGACGAACACATACTGGAGGCGATGAATGACCGATCGAAATCCCAAGTCGGCGGGGCGGGACAAGAGCTCCGAGGCGGAGCGTGAGACGCGCAACCGCGGGCTGCAGGAAGAGGACAAGCGTCAGCACGATCCGGACAAGCACGCACCGCACCGCGCGGTGGAGCAGGACGCGCCGGAACAGGAGCGGCTGACCACGCAGGATGAGAAGGATGGCGAGGACATCGCGCAGCTGGAGAATCCGCCGCAGTCGGAGGGGCCGCGGGAGAAGAGCAACGACGCGGTGTAGACACCAGCCGGACCAATCGGAACCGTTGTGCCCGACTGGCTGCGGGGGATGGAACGGCGGTGTCAGGTTGTCATGGGCAATGGGCAGAGGCAGGGGCATGTGGAGGCGCACGCACACGTTTAGGGGCACGGGCAGAGGCAGCCAGCCTTCCTTCTCGTGAGTCACCTTCCCCGACTACTGCCGGGGCAGGGGCGCTGCGCGGAGGACGGTTGTACGGGCAGAATGTTCGACAGTGCCCGTGCCTCTGCCCGTAAACGTGTGCGTGCGCCTTCCACATGCCCGTGCACGTTCCCACGCCCATGACAACCTGACACCATCCGTTCGACTGTCCGGCCTACAGCCGATCCAGGATCAACCGCGCACTCGCCTGGGCCCCGCCCCGGTCCCGCTCCACGAATCGCTGCGCCGCGGCGCCCGCGTGCGCCCGCACCTCCGGGTCCGCGAAAAGCCGCCGCAGCACGGAGCCGAGCAGCGCGCCGTCGCCCGCGACGAAACCGCCACCCGCCTGACGCAGCCGTTCGGCCTCGCGCGCATTGCCATGACGCGGGCCGTACACGACCGGCACTGCCAGTGCTGCCGGCTCGACCACGGAGTGCAGACCGGCCGTGCCGAACCCGCCGCCGACATAGGCCACGTCGGCGATCGCGTACAGGTCCGCGAGCACGCCCACTCGGTCCACCACGACCACGTCGACATCGTTCGCGATCGCGGCGGCGCCACCGGAATCGGCTGCGAGTCGCACGTGCTTCAGTCCGGCCTGCGTCAGCCGGTGCTCGAGACGATCGACATGCTCCGGTGTCGGCTCGTGTGGCGCGATGATCGCGCGCCACGCGGGCGAATCCTTCATGGCCGCAATGAGGTGGTCCTCGTCCGCCGTCCACGTGCTGCCGCAGACGAGCCAGGGCCCGCCATGCGCGCGGAACGGCAGCAGCAGCGGCCGGCTGCGATCGATCTGCTGCACGCGCTGCCACACCTGGTCGAAGCGGGCATCGCCGGTGATGACCAGTCGGGTGCGATCGATGCCCAGCAGGGCGAAGCATGCGGCATCCTCCGCGGACACGACTCCGACGGCGTCGAGCCTGCGGTACGCCTCCCCCAGCAGCATCCGGGCGCCGCGTCCAAGTCGACTCGAGTCGGGTGACATGACTCCGTTCACCATCAGCACGCTCACCTGCCGTGCCGCAGCCTCTCTCACCAGCACGGGCCAGATCTCGGTGCGGACGAACGCGACGCAATGCGGCCGTGCTGCATCCAGCGCAGCATGGACATCGGAGGTGCGGTCCCACGGCAGGTAGCCATGCCAGTCGGCACCGACGCGCGGTGCGATGCGCTCGGCGGACGGCGAGAAATACGTGAAGATCGATTGCAGATCCGGTCGCGCCGCCCGCGCGGCCGACAGGATGGCCTGCGCCATCAACGCTTCGCCGACGGACGGTGCGTGCAGCCACAGGAGGGGCCGGTCCGCGTCGCGATGGGCGGTCGCCCATGCGTGCAGGGAATGCACGGAAGACCGTCGGCCCTGCACGCCACGGCGGAGTCGCTCGTTCAGCGGTGCCGCGATCCGGAGCGCGGGGATGGCAGCGCGAACCGCCGCCTCATAAATCCATTCCTTCGATCGCACGCGATGAAAGTACAGACAGCGGCGACCCGCTGCGAGGCCGACGGCACTCTTGTGGCGTTCTCCCGGCGCGCGCCATCTTCATCGCATGGATGCCAGCCGGCTCATCACGCGCGGCGCCGGCTGGGCCGCCGGCGTGTTCCAGACGATCGAACGGGTGGGTGGGCCGATCCCCACCGGGCCCGTGCTCGTCGTCGCGAATCACCCCAACAGCCTGCTCGATCCGCTCGTCGTATTCCGCGTGGCCGGCCGGCCGACGCGTCCGCTCGCGAAAGCCCCGCTCTTCAAGCAGCGCATGGTCGGTACGATGCTGCGTGGCCTCGGAGGTCTCCCGGTTTACCGCGCGCAGGATGATCCGTCGCAGATGCATCGCAATGAGCAGACATTCCGCGGAGCCATCGATGCGCTGCGCGCGGGAGACGCCGTGCAGATCTACCCGGAAGGAAAGAGTCATTCGGATCCTTCGCTCGCGCCGATGCGCACGGGCGCAGCACGCATTGCAATCGGTGCGGAACACGCGTCCGGATGGTCGCTCGGTCTGAAGATCGTGCCCGTCGGCCTCACCTACCACGGCAAGGACCGCTTCCGCGGCCGCGTGCTGGCCGTCATCGGGGAGCCGTTCGACATCATGGACCTGCGCGCGCTGCATGCCGCGGACGAGGTCGCGGCCGTTCGCGCCCTGACGGACCGCATTGCAGTACGTCTCGCGGACCTGACACTCAACGTCGCGGAACACCGCGACGCGGAGCTGATCGATACCGCTGAACGGCTGTATGCACGGGAGAAGGGCGTGAGCCGGTGGCGCGAACGCGATCCGCTCGCCGATCGTCTCCCTCGCATGCGTGCGTTCGCCCGCGGCCTCGCCTGGCTGCGCGCGCACGACGCCCCCCGGCACCAGCGTCTCGCACGTGCTGTGGGTCGCTACCGCCGCCGCTCACAGCTGCTCGGCGTGGCCGACGGTGACGTGCCGCCCCGCTACACGTTCGCTGGTACCGTGCGCTATATCGCCGTTCAGACAATGCTGCTGCTCGCGCTCGCTCTTCCAGCGCTCGCCGGCGCCATCATCTGGTATCCGACCTGGATCGCGCCGAAGCTCACCCTGCGCCTGGTCCGGCCCGATTACGAAGCGGTCGCGACGTACAAGCTCGCGACGGCGTTCATCGCTGTACCGCTCACCATGCTGGTGGCGATCGCGGCGGGCGCACTCGTCGATGGACTCCGGGGCGCACTGATTGCCGCGGCCGTCGTACCGTTGTGCGGATTCTCGGCGCTCGCGTGGCGGGACCGCTGGGGCCGGTTCCGCGAGGACGCCCAGCTGTTCCTGCGGGTGCTCAGCCGGCGCGACCACCAGGAGCGTCTCGCACGCGATCGTGCCGCGATCGCAGCCGAGTTCGATGAGCTGGTCGAGGTGTCCGGAGCGCTGGAGGTGAAATAGCGCGCGGCGAGCCCGCGGTGTGGCCGGGCTACTCGCGCTCGTCGGGCTGGGTCTGGCGGCGGATCTCCATCAGGTCGGCGTCCTGGAGGGCGGCCTCGGGAAAGTCCTCAGTGGCCATCCGCATGGCTTCGCGCAGTGAGTTCGCCGTGAGATCCATCACGTGGTACTGCTGGCGCGGCGTGCCGAAGCGGATCGTTACGCGATACTGGGTGCCCTCATCCATGGTCATCCGTCCTCATGAGCGGTCAGCGGCACGAGCTGGTTGAGGTAGTCCAGCAACTCAGCCAGGACCAGCGGCTTGTGCAGGAAACACGTGAAGAGCTCCGCTTCGTCATCCGGCAGGTCATAGCCGCTCATGCCGATCACCGGCAGATGCGCCCATTCGGGCTGCGCGCGCAGCACCTCCACTACCCGCACGCCGCTCATACCCGGCAGGCTTACGTCGATCAGCAGCGCGGCGGTCATCGATTCCTTCACGCGAAGCAGGGCCTCATGCCCGTCGGCGGCGGGAACTGGCGTATACCCGTTCATGGCCAGTGTGGATACGAGCATGGATCGAAACGGCTGATTGTCCTCAGCGACGACGATGATCGGTCCCATTCGCTCCCGGTGAAACCGGTGTGAAGCCCGCCATCCCGCCGGGCGTTTCAATGATGATCGGTTCGCTGACAATATAACACGCTGATGCCCTGCTGTTCCCGACTTTTTCCACACAGATCCGCCGGTAAGCCGTCACCCGGGGCGGATGAGGATGGACCCGGGACACACGACCGCGCATATTGGGACGTCGGATCCTGCCGGGCGGAAGCCATTCCATGGCGCCGCGCCGGCTCCATCCCCCAACTGACCATACTGCTTGCGGTACATAGGCAACAAGACGCGGCTGCTCGGCTTCATACGGCGGGTCCTGCGAAGTCGCGGGATCGCGCCGGGCCGCGCCGTGGACCCGTTCAGCGGTACGGCCAGCGTCGCACGGGCGCTCAAGCGATGGCAGTTCCATACATCCGCCTCCGACATCATGGAGTACGGTTATGTGTTTGCGCGAGCCTACGTGGAGGTCACGGCGCCGCCCCGCTTCGATGGCATCGCGGACGTGATCGGCGGCCGGGACGTGCGTCACGCACTCGCCTGGCTGAATCGCCTGCCCGCGGAACCCGGGTTCATCCACGAGCACTACTCGCCGGCCGGCGCTGCGGGCGCTGTTCACGGCCGGATGTACTTCACGCCCGAAAACGCCGCCCGGATCGATCACGTTCGTGACCGGATCGAGGAGTGGTTCCGCGGCGGTGCGATCGACCGCGACGCATACCATACCCTCCTTGCGGCATTGATCGAAGGCGCCGACCGCGTCGCGAACACCACCGGCGTCTATGCGGCCTTCGTCAAGTCGTGGCAGCCGAACGCGCTCCGACCGCTCCAGCTGCGGACCGAGCGCCTCGTACGCGGCAATGGCTGCACGGCCGCGCGCGCGGACGCCATCGATGCCATCGGCGATGCCGGCGACTTCGAGCTGCTCTACCTCGATCCCCCGTACAACGCCAGGCAATATGCCGGTTACTACCACATCCCGGAGCTGCTCGCGCGAGGGTGGTACGACGGCGACGTGGCCATGCGCGGCAAGACCGGACTGATCGAGGACTCCGACCGGCGCAGCGACTGGAGCAGCAGCCGTCGCTGTGAGAGTGCGTTCGAGGCGCTCGTTGCCGCGGCTCGCTGCCGCCACATCATGATGAGCTACAACGCCGAAGGCATCATCCGCGAGAGTGCTATCGAGCGCGTGCTGAGGGAGCACGGCCGCCGCGGGACCTATAAGCGCTACCGCCAGCAATACCGCCGGTACCGCTCCGATTCCGACAGTGCGACGCGGCGTTATCGTGCAAACAACGTCTACGAGTATCTGTACTGCGTTTCGCGGTAGTTGAGCGGACGTTCAGCTGCGCGCGACGGCCACCGCGAGCACCACCCATCCCGAGATCAGTGCCAGCCCGCCGAGCGGCGTGATGGCGCCGAGCCAGCGCGGACCGCCGAGTGCGAGGGCGTATACAGTGCCGCCGAACACCGCGATCCCGAACGTGAACAGCCAGGCAGACACTGAAAGCAGCGGCGCAGGCCAGCGCGCGGACAACGCGCCGAGCAGCACCAGCGCAACGGCGTGGATGAGGTGATAGCGCGCGGCAGTCTCCCACGTCGCGAGCCGGTCCGCGGAGAGGCGGTCCGCCAGTGCGTGCGCGCCGAACGCGCCAGCCGCTACCGCGGCCGCCGCGAGCAGCGCACCCGCAACGACAAATCCTTTCACGCGCGACTCAGTGGCGTTCGGGACGTGCGTTGTACTTCTCGTATAACCGGTTGTGACGGTCGTCCATGGGGACGCGCCGGCCCTTGATGAACACCTCGCTCACCTGCGTCCGGATATCGAGCGGGTCGCCCGTCGCCACGAACAGGTTCGCGAGCTTGCCCGCCTCGATGGTGCCGATCTGGTCGGCAGCGCCGAACATCTCGGCGGGCCAGATCGTGAGTGCTCGCATGGCTGCGTCCTTCGGCAGGCCGTACCCCACCGCGAGCGCCGCATGGTAGGGCACGTGCCGCGCGTTGGCCGCGCCGCCGGTCGAGAACGCGAATTTGACGCCCGCTTCATGCAGGACGCCGGGCTGCGCGAACAACGCGTCGTACGGCGCGTCCGCCGCAGGGTTGGACTGGATCGAGCCGAGCACGACGGGCACGTCGTTCTCGGCCAGCAGCTCGCGCACCTTCCACGCGTCCTGGCCGCCATTGATGATCACCCTGATGCCGAACTCCCGCCCGAGCTCCACGGCCTCACGGATCTGCTCGTCCGTGTCCGCGGAGATCAGTGCGGGCACATCGCCACGCACCAGCGGGCGCAGCGCCTCGTACATCAGGTCCGTCTGCTCCGAGCCGGCCGCCCGCGCCTGATCGTACGCGCGTGCCGTGCGCAGCACCGTCTTCAGCTCACGCACCTGCTCCTCCACACGCTCCCGTGCGGAACGCTCCGCGGCTGGATTGGAGCCGCCGCCGCCGAAGCGGAAGCTCGGCTGGCGCGGATAATTCAGCACGTAGGCCGCGCTCTGCTCGACCGACATGTCCTCCCATGTCCAGCCGGCCATGTTGATCAACGCGGCCTGGCCGCTGATCATACCGCCGCTCGGCGCCGTGATCGCGGTCGTGACACCATTCGCGCGCGTGATCGCCATCATGTCGCTGTCGACGTTGATCGCGACCACTGCACGCATGTGCGGATTGAACTCGCCCATCTCACTGCGCAGGTTCATCGTCGCGATGCCGCCGATCTCGGACAGACCGAGCGGCGTGTACGCGTCTATCATCCCCGGATACACGAACTTGCCGCGCCCATCGATCTCCGTCGCTCCCTGCGCCGTGGCCGTCGGGCCGACCGCCTCGATCCTGCCATCCCGGATCACGACGTTCGTGTTCTCGAGGGTCTGGCCGGTGCCCGTCCAGACGGTGGCGCCGCGGATCACGAACGTGCCCTCCTGCCCCGGGTCCGCCTGCGCCGCCAGGCCTGCCGGCCCGGCTGCGGCGACCGCGGCCAGGACGAATGCCGCCGCTCTCATCGGTCATCCTCCGTCGTCGTCGTGATGTTGCGCGTGCTGTCGATCAGCTTGCGCAGTGTCATCGCCTGAGTGCGGTCGAAGTACACCTTGCCATCCACAAGTGTCATTTCGACGTGTGCTTCCGGCGCGAACGGGTGGGCACTGAAGATCGCCAGGTCCGCCTGCTTCCCGACTTCGATGGTACCGACCATGTCGTCCACACCGAGCTGCATTGCGGGATTGAGTGTGATCATCTTCAATGCTTCGTTCTCGCTCATGCCGCCGTACTTCATGCCGATCGCTGCCTCCTGATACATGCGGCGCACGCGCTCGCCGGAATCGGAGTTCACCGACACGACGACGCCGCGGTCCGTCATGATCGCCATATTGTGCGGGATCGCGTCCTGCGCCTCGACCTTGTAGCCCCAGCTCTCGGCGAACGTCGATGCCATCGCGCCGTGCTCCGCCATCTCGTCGGCGACCTTGTATCCCTCGAGCACGTGCTGGAACGTGTTGATACGGAAGCCGAAATCCTCGGCAACGCGCATCAGCATCAGGATCTCGTCACCGCGGTAGCTGTGCGCATGCACCTTGATGTCACCACGCATGATGTCCGCGAGCGCTTCGAGGCGCAGGTCGCGTCGTGGCGGCAGCGCGTTGCGGTCGCCGCGCTCGCGCCAGGCCTGCCATGCCGCATCGTATTCCTGCGCCTGCGTGAACCAGTGCCGCAGGGTCTGCTCGACGCCCATGCGGGATTTCGGGAAGCGACGCAGCGAGTCGGGCGCCGACGAGCTGGCGCGCGTCACGTTCTCGCCGAGCGCGAACTTCACGATGCGGTGCGCCCCGTCGAAGTGCAGCGAATCGGCGGGCTGGCCCCAGCGCATCTTGATGACCGCCCCCTGTCCGCCGATGGTGTTGGCGCTGCCGTGCAGCAGAAGCGCCGAAGTCACACCGCCGGCGAGCGCGCGATAGATCGTCTGATCGTCGTCACGCACCGGGATGATCACCTCGGGCGTCACCGACTCCGAACCCTCGTTGATGCCGCCTTCGATGGCCATGTGCGAGTGCGCGTCGATGATGCCCGGCATCACGTACCTGCCGGTACCGTCGATGACGCGCACGCCATCCGGCACGCGCACGTCACGCCCGACCGCCGTGATCTTTCCGTCACGCACCACCACGGTAGCGTTCTCGATCGTGCCATCCGAGATCGTCAGCACCGTCGCGTTCCTGATGACCACGTCCTGCGCGGCCGCCGGCGTCGCGAGTGCCAGCAGGGCAGCGCTCACGGCGACGCCGAAGCCTGCGCGTCCGAATCGCCGGGTAGTCATCGGCTCACCTCCTGGAATGAAGCGCCAGGCGTACGCCGGCGCGCCGTGATCGGGAATGCACTCATGCCCTGAGCGGTCAGGGTGCCGCGCAGGTCATCGCCCGTGACGCGACCGGTCAGTGTGACGGAGAGCGCGGTACCGCCGGGCGGAGTCCACGTCCCCGACAGCCGGATGTCCGCGCCGGACTGCGTGCCCGTCAGATCGACGGCGCCCATCTCGCTGTCCAGACGGCCGCGCAGCTGATCGCCCGATCCCGAGATCGTCAGCGAGTACTGCATGAGGCCGTTCGGCGAATCGATCTCACCCACCCAGTCGCCCGTCACGACGGCCGCGTCACTGTCACGCGCACCGTTCGCGCTCCGCTGCTGGCGCGGCGCCGGCGGGGGGATCTCGTACCGGACGCCCTCCAGGAACACGTCGCGAATGGGTGCCTCGGGATCGAATATGTCGCCGCGCACGACCACCAGGTTCGCGATCTTCCCCGTTTCGATCGTTCCGGCGACACTGCCGAGGCCCAGCAGATCCGCGGGTGTGACCGTGAGCGCGCGCAGCGCCTCATCGGCGCTCAATCCTGCCGCGATCGCAGCCGCGACATGCGCGCGAAACCGGTCCGTCGAATTCATCCCGTACGAGCTGAGTGCAATCGGGATCCCTGCACGTGCCAGCACGCCGGCGTTGCCGCGAGCCTGGTATACGGCCGCGGAATCCGCCTGCTCACCGGCCGTGTCCTCGCCCGTCGCCGGTGCAATGTGCAGCTCGAAGCTCCGGCCGGAGATCTCGTTCGCTGCCGGGAAATCGAGACTCACGATGACGGGACGGTCGACGCGTTGCAGCAGGTCGATCTGACGCCATCCCTCCTGCGCTCCGACGATCGTGTAGTCGTTCACGCCCACGTCGGCGGCGATCCCGACGATGTGATCGAGCTCGCGCTCGGTCGATGCGTGGAGCCACACCGGCAGCGCACCGCTCACCACCGGCTCGAGCGCGCGGCTGTCAGGGCTGTAATCGGGACGCGGTCCGCTCGGCTGTCGTTCCCACGCCTGCCGCGCGCGCCTGCCGTGCTGCGCGTCGTACAGCGACTGACGGACGAATGCGATGGAGGCCATCAGTGTGCCCGGATACGCCCCGCGGCGGCGCCCGAGCAGCACCTGCTGCGCAATACCCGCGCGCAGCACCGGCGAGCGGTTCGCGCCGCCCGTGTTCACGGCCGCCACGCGGCCCGGGAATATGCCACCGTTGAACGCGAGCCCGAGTGTGGTCACACCCTGCGCACGCAACGCGGCAAGTTCATCGTCGGAGGGCGACCACACGTCCGCGGCCTCGCGCGCAGGCATCACTTCCTGCGCTTCATCGCTGCCGCCGGCGCCGCGACCGCCGCCAAAGCCGCCGCCCTGCCTCACGAGGCTGGGCAGACCGACGCTCGACGCCGCGTCAATGAGTCCGGCGTAGACGGTGTGACCCGACGCGTCGACCTGGATGGCGGGCGCCGGCACATTGACCTGGGTGCCGACGGCGGCGATCCGGCCGTCACGGAGGACGATCGTGCCGCGCTCGATCACTCGACCGGGTGCGACGACGATGCGGGCATTGGTAAGCGCGTAGTGGTCCGGCGGCGTGGGGGGAGCCTGCCCGAAGGCCGGTACCGCCGAGACGGCGCCCACGACCAGCGTCGCAGCGAGCGCGGATCGCATCATGGGGCACTCCGATGATGTGGGGGTTCAACAGGGTCCGGCGAAACTACGCGGGGGCCCGGGGAGCGTCAAGCAGACTGGCGGAGGCGTCGGCGGCGTGAGACGGACCGGCCGCCCGGCCGGTTACGTAGCCGCGCCAGGGTGCGCCGGCCCCACACCCGCCTCGACTGCGTGCCGCAGGATCTCTGCGATCGGCAGTGTACGGGCGCGATGGCCGCGGCCGACGGTCTCCACCGAGCCGGCCAGGCGCTCCATTTCCTCGTCGGCCATCTCGCGGCTCAGAATCGCGATCACCTGCACATCCTGGAGCGCGGGCTCGCTGCGCATCACGGCGATCGCTTCCACTCCATCCATTCCCGGCATCAGCAGATCGACGAGCGCAACCGCCGGCTCGATGCGCCGTGCCATGTCGAGCGCCTCTCCGCCACTCGACGCGGTGTGCACCTCGCACCCGGCGGAGCTCAGCGCCTCGCCCAGGATGCGGCGTACATCGGGATCGTCATCGGCAATCAGAACGCGCGGCGACGGCTCGCGCGTCGACGTCCGCACCATCTCGGTCGCCTGCTCCACCGAGATCGGCTTCGAGAGCACCGTGAGGAAGCCCAGATCGATGGCCGTCTCGCCCAGCTCGTCCTGATGCGCGAAGAGCACCATCGGAATGCGCGCCGTGACGGGCTCGCCCTGAAGTGCTGCGACCGCGCGCCACGCACCATGGTCGGGCGCACGTGCATCGAGTGCCAGCAGTTGCGGCTCTTCACGGCGCGCGAGCGCCGCGAACTGTGACGGCTCCGTCGCACCGCGCACGCGCAGCGTTCCCGCGAGATCCTCCGTGATACGCGCGACGGCACGCTCGTCGTGCATCAGCGCGACAACGCTCAGCTCGTCAGGGCCTGACACTTCGGTCTGCGCCTGTTCCGCGCTCGGCAGTATGATCGTGAACGTCGAGCCCTTGCCCACCACGCTCTCGACGCGAACGTCGCCATCCATCAACCGCGCGAACCGCCGCGCGATCGCCAGGCCGAGTCCCGTGCCGCCGCTCGCGCGCGACAGGCCGCCCTCCACCTGGTAGAACTCCTCGAAAATGCGATCCACCTGATCCGGCGGAATGCCGGGGCCGGTGTCGGAGATACGGATCGATACGTGACCGTCGCTGTCTTCATAGGCGATCGTCACGCCGCCCGTCCGCGTGAACTTCACGGCATTCGACAGCAGGTTGATGACGATCTGCGTGAGGCGTGTCTCGTCCGCGTTCACACACACGCTGGTCTCGTCTTCCGGACCGCGGACCTCGAGCGTCAGGCCCTTCTCCGTCGCCTGCGGCATGATCTGCTGAGCTGCACGCTCGACGATCTCCTCGACATCGAGCTCCGCCAGCACCAGGTCCATCCGGCCCGCACCGATCTTGGCCAGGTCGAGTACCTCATTGATCAGCCCGAGCAGGTGTCGCGATGTCTCGCGCACCCGGCTGAGCATACCGCGCTGATCGTCGTTCAACGGGCCCTTGACGCCGAGATCCAGCAGGTCCGAGTAACCCATGATGGCATTGATCGGAGTGCGCAGCTCGTGGCTCATGACCGCCAGGAACTGGTCCTTCGCCTTCGTCGCCTCGCGCAGCTGCTGGTTCACCTGCTCCAGCACCTCCGCCTGCCGCCGCAGCTCGCGGTTCGTATGCCTCAGCATCTCCGCGTACTGATGCTCATCCGTCACGTCCCGCAGCACCATCGCCGCGCCCGCCGGCTCACTGCCAGACGGCAGCACAGGCCCGGCCGAGCACGACAGATAGCGCTCTGCGCCCCAGTCGGATCGCACGATGAACGTCGCCCGTCGCACCGCCTCGCCACGCATCGCGCGGATGAGCGGGAACTCCGACGGGCTCATGGGCCGCCCCTCGACGGACACCAGCTCGAAACGGGCCGGCCATTCCTCGATCGGCACCGTCGCCAGCTCGTGACCGAGCAGCTCTTCGGCCGCAGCGTTCGACCGCTCCACGCGGCCGTTCGCATCCACGACGATCACGCCGTCCGCCATGTGATCGAGCACCGCACCGAACCGCACCGCCTCGCGTGCCGCGCTGTGCCGCTCCTCCTCCAGCGACAGGAACAGCTCCGCCGTGCGCAGCGCGGCCGCGGCCGGCGCCGCAAGCGCCTGCGCGAATGCGACGAGCGCCGGCGGGAACCGGCGCGACTCCGAGTACACTTCCCATGTCGCGACTCCGACCGTATGCCCCGCGATCAGCAGCGGGACCGTCACGGAGGAGGCCGGCGCGTCCGGCCCCGCCCCGCGCGAGGCGAGCAGCCGTCCGTCCTCGTCCGCCTCCTGCAGCACGTACGGCTCGCCCGTCGACACCGCCTCACCGAGTGCGGGCAGCAACGCCACCGGCGCACGCACCTGCCGGATGTCCTCGTGCTTCAGCCGGTCCGTGATCCCCTCGATCTCGCGGAACACCATCCGGCGGCGGCCGACCAGCAGCTCGCCCTCCTCCTCGAATGTGTACAGGGATGCGACGTCGGCGCCCAGGATCTCCGCAACGCCGCCGAGGAACTGCTCCACCACGACGTCGGGATCGAGCGACGTGGACAGCCGCTGCGACGCGCTCTGCGCCGCCTCCAGCTGTGCCGTCAGCTCGCGCGACTCCTTCGCTCGCGCACGTGCCTCCGCGGCCGCGGTGCGAGCGGCATCCTCCGCCGCCTGCCGCCGCGTGATCTCCTCTTTCTGCGTGCTGATGGTGCGCCGCAGGAAATGCAGGAAGAACGTCGAGGCGAACGCCAGCGCGAGACCGGCCACCCAGAGCGCGACGCGCTCGGCGCGGTAGCCGCGCAGGTCCGGCGGCGGATACGACAGCTCGACGCGCCATGACGTGTCCGCCACGCGCACGTCACGGCTCACGGTCCGCCAGTCCGCCGGTACCTGCTGCGCCGTCGTCAGAGGCACGCTGTCGGGCCCGAACAGCACATGGCTGCTGGCACCTTCGCCGATCGAATCCAGGTCGATCGTGCGCATGGCGATCCGGTGGATCCACTGCGGATCCAGCTCGGCGGCGATCACGGCCAGCACCTCGCTCGAGTCGCTGCTCACCAGAGGATCGAATACGAACACGCGCCGACCCAGCCCGTAGTCCACGACGTCCGACGCCGCGCGTCGCCGGGTAGCGAGCGCCCGCAGATAAGCCAGCCGCAGCGCCTGGTCGTCCAGGCTGATCATGCGCCCGAGACCGCTGCCCGTCGGACGCAGCATCGACTCCGTATCGGGATCGATGACGACCATGCTCGTCAGCCCCTCCATGCGCGCCGTCGTGCTGTCCAGCGTCGCGATCACCTGCGCCTCCGCTGCCGGTCCCGCTTCCGGCAGCCCCGCCGTGATGTAGGAGCTCTTCGCACCCTCCACCGAGCCGATCCGCGCACTCAGCTCATTGCCCAGCACGTCCGCCACCGCACGCACGCGACTGTCCGCCACCTGCTGCGATTCCTCGATCCGCCGGTCGGCACGCCCCGCCCATTCGTGATCGAGCACGAACACGAAGCCCACCAGGATGATGAACACCCCGAGCGGAATAAAATCAGCGTAACGGCCGATGCGCATTGCCACTTTCACCAAAGAGAAGATGACGCCGCCCTGAACGCCGGCGCCCGGCGGGACGATCGCACCCGCGGTAAAGCACAAACCATACCCGCATCCGCATGCTTCCGCGAGCACCCGCCCGCTCCTGCCACGAGCACCGCACGCGCCTCCCGCGTGCGCCGGACGCGCGGTCACCAATCTTTCGCGCCGATCCCGGACGCCGCATCTTGCCGCGATGAACGCCGCCGCCCGATCCCTCGTCCTCGCCTGCTCCCTCGCCCTCTCGGCGTGCTCGCCGCTCTACGTCATCCGGGCCGGCGTCGAGGAAGCGAAGATCCTCAGCCGACGCCGCCCCATCGCGCGCGTCATCGAGGACCCCGCCACTCCGCCGGAAACACGCCGCAAGCTCGCCCTCGTGCTCCAGGCCCGCGACTACGCCGAGCACGCGCTCGACCTCGATGCGGGCGAGAGCTACACGACCTACTCATGGGTCGAGAGCGATACGCTGCTGCTCGTCGTCACTGCGTCCGAAAAGGACCGGTTCCGCGCCCACACATGGTGGTTCCCGATCGTCGGCCATGTGCCCTACAAGGGCTTCTTCGAATTCGATGCAGCATTCGCCGAGGCCGACCGACTCGAGCAGGCCGGCCTCGACGTACAGGTGCGGCCGAGCAGCGCCTTCAGCACACTCGGCTGGTTCAATGATCCCGTACTGAATACGCTGCTTCGCTACGATGACGTGTCTCTCGCGAACACCGTCATTCACGAGCTGCTCCACAACACCATCTACATACCCAGCCGCATCAGCTTCAATGAGAGCTTCGCCAATTTCGTCGGCGAGCGCGGCGCCATTGACTTCTTCTGCAACCGCGAAGGCGAGGACTCGGCACAGTGCATCCGCGCCCGTCACGCCTGGGCCGACAACCTCCGCTACGCCGCATTTCTGTCCTCGCTCGTCGCAGACCTCGAGGCGATATACGACCGCGAGGACCTCGACCGCGAGACGAAACTGGCGCGCCGCGAGGTCGTGTTCGCTCAGGCGCGGGAACGTTTCACGAGGGAGGTGGAGCCCACGCTCCAGACCAGTATGTTCCGCGGCTTCGCACGGCGGCCGCTGAATAACGCGACGCTCATCGGGACGCGGCTGTATTACGAGCGGCTCGATCTGTTCGAAGCGGTCTACCAGGAGGTAGGGGACTACAGGCAGGCGGTGCGGGCGATCATCGACGCGGCTGCGAGCAGGCCGGGGGAGCCGTTCGAGGCGACGGCTGCGCTGCTGGAGAGGCAGCGGGGGTGACCGGCGGTGTCAGGTTGTCATGGGCAATGGGCAGAGGCAGGGGCATGTGGAAGGCGCACGCACACGTTTACGGGCACGGGCAGAGGCAGCCAACCTTCCTTCTCATGAGTCACCTTCCCCGACTGCTTCCGGGGGAGGTTCGCTGCGCGGAGGAATGAGGCAGGGACGGTCCTGGTGGCATGCTGCCCGTGCCTCTGCCCGTAAACGTGTGCGTGCGCCTTCCACATGCCCGTGCACGTTCCCACGCCCATGACAACCTGACACCATTCGTTCAGGCAGTACAACGCGGTCCACCCCGTTTTCCACCCTTCCCCCACCTGCTACATTAGCCCGTTCAAAGCCCCCACCACCGAGATGGCATGGACTACAGGCCGCAGTATATCGAAGAGAAATGGCAGCGCCGCTGGGCGGAGCAGAATCACAATTCGCTGAGTGACGAGCAGCTCGCGTCCGCGGAGCGGCCGTTCTACAACCTGATGATGTTCCCGTACCCCTCGGCCGAGGGCCTGCATGTCGGGAACATGTACGCGTTCACGGGGGCCGATATCTACGGCCGGTGGAAGCGGCTCCAGGGCGAGACCGTGTTCGAGCCGATCGGCTTCGATGCGTTCGGCATCCACTCCGAGAACTTCGCGCTCAAAACCGGCACGCATCCGATGGAGCTGATCCCCAGCAACATCCGGAATTTCACGCGGCAGCTCACGCGCATCGGCGCGATGTACGACTGGAACCACGTCGTGGATACGACGGATCCGTCGTACTACAGATGGACGCAGTGGCTCTTCCTCCAGCTGTATCGTGCCGGTCTGGCGGAGAAGAAGGAGGCTGCGGTCAACTGGTGTCCGTCATGTCACACGGTCCTGGCCAACGAGCAGGTGATCGCGGGCGCGTGCGAGCGCTGCGGCACGACGGTGGAGCAGCGCAACCTGTCGCAGTGGTTCTTCACGATCACGAAGTACGCACAGCGTCTGCTCGACAACCTGAAGTGGATCGACTGGTCGGACACGACGAAGAAGGCGCAGGAGAACTGGATCGGACGCAGTGAGGGTGCGGAGATCTGGTTCGAGGTCGAATCCGAGTGGCACGCCGAGCCTGGCTCCGCCGCGGACAGCGCGGTCGCGGACGCACGCGCGCACCATCACGAGCTGGGTGAAGACGACGAGTACGAGCAGAAGCTGCAGATCTCCGTCTTCACGACACGACCGGACACGATCTTCGGCGCCACGTTCCTCGTGCTCGCGCCGGAGCATCCCGTCGTGGACTGGATCACGACGGACGCGCGACGTGCTGAAGTGCAGCAGTACCGTGAGCGCGCCGGCGCCACCGACCTGGTCACGCGCAAGAAAGCGGACAAGGAGAAGACGGGCGTCTTCACGGGTGCGTACGCCGTCAATCCGGCGACCGGCAAGCCGGTCGAGATCTGGATTGCGGACTACGTGCTGATGGAGTACGGCACCGGCGCGATCATGGCCGTGCCGGGCCACGACGAGCGCGACTTCGAGTTTGCGACACAGTTCGGCCTGCCGATCGTGGAAGTGATCACGAATTCGGGAGCGGGAGCGGGAGCGTTGTCGGGATCGGGATCGGGTGACAGCGCGGGTGGGCTGCGGGAAGCCTATGTGGGCGAGGGCGTGCTCGTGAACTCGGGGGAGTTCGACGGGATGGGGTCGGGGGAGGCCATCTCCGCGATCACTGCCTGGCTGGCGGAGCAGGATTCCGCGGAGCCGAAGATCAACTACCGGCTGCACGACTGGTGCATCTCGCGGCAGCGGTACTGGGGGCCGCCCATCCCGATCATATATTGCGACGCGTGCGGCACGGTGCCGGTGCCGGAGGATCAGCTGCCGGTCGTGCTGCCGCACGTCGACAACTACAAGCCGGATGAGAGCGGCGTGAGCCCGCTCGCGCGGGTTGAGTCGTGGTACCGCGTGCCGTGCCCGCAGTGCGGTGCCGATGCGCGGCGTGAGACGGACGTGAGCGACACGTTCCTCGACAGCGCGTGGTACTTCCTGCGCTATCCGTCCGCGAATCGCACGGACGTCGCATTCGATGCCGAGCTGACGAGGAAATGGCTCCCGGTCGACATGTACATCGGCGGCGAGGAGCATGCGGTGCTGCACCTCCTGTACTCGCGCTTCATCACGATGGTGCTCCACGACCTCGACATCGTCGGATTCGAGGAGCCGTTCGCGACGTTCCGCAAGCACGGCCTGCTGATCAAGGAAGGCTCGAAGATGTCGAAGAGCCGCGGCAACGTAGTGATACCGGATCGCTACATCGAGGAGTGGGGCGCGGACACGTTCCGCACGTACCTCATGTTCCTCGGACCGTACCAGGAGGGCGGCGACTTCCGCGACCAGGGCCTGCAGGGACCGTTCGGCTTCTTCAGCCGGCTGTGGGACACGGTCGTGCCGGTCGCGGAGCTGGGTGACGCGCAGCCGTCGGGCAGCGTCGAGCAGAAGCTGCACGCGACGATCGCGAAGGTCACGGACGACGTCGCCGGGCTGCGCTACAACACGGCTATCGCCGCGATGATGGAGTACCTGAACGTCGTCCGTGAAGGCAACCGTGCAGTGAACCGCCCGGAGGTCGAGCCGCTCGTGGTGCTGGCAGCGCCGTTCGCGCCGCACATCGCCGAGGAGCTCTGGGAGCTGCTCGGCCACAGCGAGTCCATCTTCACCGGCAGCAACTGGCCGGGCTACGACGCCGCGAAGACGATCGCCGATTCCGTCGAGTTCGTGGTACAGGTCAACGGCAAGGTGCGCGCACGGATGGCGATGAGCCGCGGCATCACGCAGGAGGACGCCCAGGCCGCCGCGCTCGCGGACGACAACGTGCGCAGGTTCATTGATGGCGCCGAAGTGCGGAAGGTGATCTTCGTGCCCGACCGCCTGCTCAACCTCGTCGTCGGCTGACCGGCCGGGTACACACCATCGCCCGGCGCAGCGACCCGTGCTCATGACGCCGCTCCGCATTGCCGCCCACATCTCCGCGGCGGAGTGGGGCGGCGCCGAGCGACGGTCGCTCGCCTTCCTCTCCGGCCTCGCCCGCCGCGGTCACAGCATCGTCGTCTACTGCAACACGGAACGCATCGCGCTCAAGGCGCGCGAAGCCGGACTGACCGTCGTCATCAGCCCGCTGCGCGGCGACGTCATGGTCGGCAACGCGGTCGCACTCGCTGCCCGCCTGCGACGACACAAGCCCGACGTCCTCCTGCTCATCACGTTCCGTCGCCTGCTGCTCGGCGCGCTCGCCGGCCGCCTCGCCCGCGTGCCCCGCATCATTTCGCGGGTCGGCCTCGCCTCCGACGTCGCACGCAGTGCAAAGTACAGATTCGTGCTGCGACGCTGGATCGATGATGTCGTAGTGAACGCCGAGAGTCTGCGCGCACCGTTCATGGCCTCCGTGCCGCCCGACGCACGCCTGCGCGTGCACGTGATTCCCAATGGTGTGACCGCGAGAGCCGCGGACATGACGAAGAGTGAGGCGCGTGGTGCGCTCGGTGTACCGGAAGACGCGTTCGTCATCGGCACCGTCGCACGTCTCGTGAAGCAGAAACGACTGGACCGGCTGATCGAGGCAACGGCCGCCCTGGACGGCGTGCACACCGTGATCGCCGGCGACGGCTACGCACGTCAGCAGCTCGAGCAGCTCGCCGAAGCAGGTGGCGTTGCGGCACGGGTGCATTTCGCCGGACACCGCGAAGACGTCGGCAACGTGCTTCGCGCCCTCGACGTGTACGTCGTGACGTCCGACCAGGAGGGGATGTCCAGCGGCATGCTCGAGGCGATGGCGGCCGGCCTGCCGGTCGTGAGCACCGCGGTGAGCGGAGCTGTCGAGGCGCTCGAGGCCGAACCGCGCTGCGGCATCGTCACGCCGTTCGATGCGGCCGCCGTCGCCAACGCCCTGCGCACCCTGCAGGACGCGCAGCGGCGCCAGACGTACGGCCGGGCGGCCAGTGCCGCAGCGCACAGCCGCTACGCATTCGAGACGATGGTGGATCGCTGGGAAACCCTGCTGATGAGTGCAAGTACCGACCAGTAAACATATTAGGCACGTCGCTTGCTTCCTGTTGAGTACGCCGCGCCCGGAGCGCGGTTGTGCACGCCGCGGGCATTCGCCCGCGGCCACAGGATTCAGCAGTCCAGGAGGTTTCATATGGCCGATCGCAATCTACATCGCGAAGGAACCAAGGATCGTGTCGAGGGCACCATCGAAGAGCAGAAGGGCAACCTGCGCGGTGACCTCGGCGACGCGACCGACAATACCAGCGAGCACCTCAAGGGCCGCGCCCAGCAGGCGAAGGGCAAGGTGCAGAAGAAGGTCGGCGAGCTGAAGCAAGAGGTGAGCGAGCGCGATTCCAAGCGCGACGATCGCGTCTGAGCCGGACGCCGTTTCGATAGACGGGGCGGGCCTGTTGTCACGGGCCCGCCCCGTCGTGCATCGGACGCTGGAGCGCCGCTTTCGCCGGCCATTCGCGACCCCGGAGAATCCGGGTGGACAACCGGCCCCGGAATCGCCATCTTTGGCGACCGTTTTCGGCGCCGTTCTGCGCGTCAGGAACGTCTCGATCTGTGGTTGACACCCCGGCGAACGCCGGTTAACTTTCAGGTCTGTCGCGGGGTGGAGCAGTCTGGTAGCTCGCCGGGCTCATAACCCGGAGGTCGCGGGTTCAAATCCCGCCCCCGCTATACACAATACGGCTGAGCCGGTGCGATCGGCAGCAGCGTCCGCCCGACTCTGTCTGATCGCCCGCGCCGCTTCGGCAGCGCGGGTTTTTCATCGGCAGGATGCGGCGGCTCAGGCCGGTCGGAGATGAAGGCTGGGCCAGGTAGCTCAGTTGCCTTCGGCGACTTCGCTACAGACGGAGAGAGATGCAGGCTGGGCCAGGTAGCTCAGTTGCCTTGCGGCGACTTCGCTACAGGGCAGTGAAAAGCGAAGGCTGGGCCAGGTAGCTCAGTTGGTAGAGCACGTGACTGAAAATCACGGTGTCGGCAGTTCGATTCTGCCCCTGGCCACTTGGTTTACGCCCGTAGCTCAATTGGTAGAGCACCGGTCTCCAAAACCGGG
>DATHUY010000139.1 GCA_035461765.1 Longimicrobiales bacterium | reverse complement strand
CTGTTTTTCACGACCGACGGCGTATGCCGTCCGCTGGCGGCCGCGCGTCCCTGGCGAGCACAGAAGGAGCAACATGAGTCTACGTGGAGTCAGAGTCCTGGTCACCGGCGCCGGCGGCTTCATCGGCTCGCATCTGGTTCGGTATCTGAAAGCCGAGGGCTGCTGGGTTCGCGGTGTGGATATCAAGGAGCCGGAGTTCGGTCCGACGGAGGCAGACGAGTTCGAGCTGCTCGACCTGAGGCGGTGGGAGAACTGCGTGCGTGCGACGCGCTCGGTGAACGAGGTGTACGCGCTTGCAGCCGACATGGGTGGGATGGGCTTCATCTCGTCCAACCATTCGCGTATCATGCACAACAACGGGCTGATCGACATACACACGCTGGAAGCCGCGCGGCAGAGTGGCGTGCGTCGATACCTGTTCACGTCATCCGCGTGCGTGTATCCCGAGCATCTCCAGGAGGACACGGCGGTGCAGCCGCTGCGCGAACAGGATGCGTATCCCGCGCAGCCGCAGGATGCGTACGGCTGGGAGAAGCTGTTCATCGAGCGACTGTGCGCACACTACCGCGAGGAGCAGCATCTCGACGTGCGGATTGTGCGGTTCCACAACATCTTCGGGCCGTACGGCACGTGGGATGGCGGTCGCGAGAAAGCGCCGGCGGCGCTGTGCCGGAAGGTGGCGCACGCGAAGCTGATCGAAGATCCGGTGGTGGAGATCTGGGGCGATGGCGAGCAGACGCGGTCGTTCTGCTACATCGATGACTGCACGGAAGGACTCCACCGGCTGATGCGGTCCGGTTATACGGAGCCGCTGAACCTGGGTCAGGACCGGATGGTGAGTATCAACGAGCTCGCGGACCTGATCGCGCGGATCGCGGACTATCCCATAGAGAAGATCCACATACCCGGACCGCAGGGCGTGCGCGGGCGCAACTCGGACAACACGCGGCTGCGTGAGGTGCTGGGCTGGGAGCCGCGCATTCCACTGGAGGTGGGACTGCATCACACGTACTCGTGGATCGAGGAGCAGGTGGCGGAGCGACTGCGTGCTTCGAGGCAGCCGCTGGCGAAGCCTGCATAGCCTGACGACGCGCTGCTGAAGGCGCGTCGTCGGAGGATCCCGATAAATCCATGACAGTGATGCGCACCCCACCGGCGGAACACATTCGATGAGCAATCGTGTCGGTGTTGCCGTAATCGGCTGCGGCCTCGTGGGCGCGCATCGCGCGCGCACGGCGGCGGCCGATCCGCGGACTGCGCTGCGGATCGTGATCGACACGCGGCCGCAGCAGGCGGCTCGCCTCGCGGCGGAGCACGGGGTCGATGCTTCATCCGACTGGCGCGTCGCGCTGGCGCGTGACGATGTGGGTGCCGTGGTCATCTGTACGCCGAACGCGCTGCTGGTACCCATCGGCGTGGCGGCCCTGCGGAGCGGCCGCCACGTGCTGATCGAGAAGCCGATGGGGCGCAACGTCACGGAGGGGCGCGCTCTCGCGGCGGAGGCACGCCGGTCCGGCGCGGTGCTGAAGGTGGGGTTCCGGCACCGCTACCGGGAGTCGATGATCCGTGCGCGGGAACTGCTGCGCGCGGGAGCGATCGGCCGGCTGATCCAGCTGCGTGCACGCTACGGCTATGGCGCGCGGCCGGAGCACGAGAAGGAATGGCGGGCGGACGCGGAGCTGGCGGGAGGCGGAGCGCTGCTCGACGAGGGCGTTCACATCGTGGACCTGTTCCACTGGTTCGCCGGCGCCGCACAGCGAGCGCAGGCCGAGCTCCAGACTGCGGTCTGGGACCTCGGTCGGCTGGAGGACAATGCATTCGCGATGCTGCGGTTCGCTGGCGGTGTCGTCGGACAGTTCCACGTCGGTACCACGGAATGGAAGAACCTGTTCTCGTTCGAGATCCGTGGCGATGCAGGCGGCATACACGTCGAAGGTCTGGGTGGCAGTTACGGGCAGGAGTCACTCGTGCTCACACGGCGCGCGCAGCCGGGCGCGGAAACGGGAATCGAGCGCAGTGAGTTTACGGACAACGACTCGTCATGGGCACGTGAGTGGGCGGACTTCGCAGCCGCTCTCCATGGCGCACGTCTGCACCACGGCACCGCCGACGAAGGTCTCCAGGTCCTTGCCACGGTCGATGCGCTATACGCCGCCGCGCGCAGCGGCTCCGCCATCAGTATCGCACCCGCGCCGTCCGCGCCGCGCGACATCTCCGCGCGCTGAGCGCATGCGCGGCCGATCCGCGGCACCGCGCCGTATCCTCGTCGTGGGTCCGCTGCCGCCGCCGAACCACGGCGTATCCGTCATGACGCGTGCACTCCTCGATTCCATTCCGGGCGATCGCTACGAGATCGTGCATCTCGACACCGCCGATCGACGCGGCGTCGCCAACATCGGCCGGCTCGATCCGGGCAATGTGTGGCTGGCCGGCGTGCACGGTGCCCGCTTCCTCTCGCTGCTCGCGCGCCAGCCCGTGGACATGGTGTACGCGCCGATTGCGCCGAACGTGCTCGGGTTCATGCGCGATGCACTCTTCGCGGGTCCGGCGCTGCTGCGCCGGCTGCCCGTGATCGTGCACCTGCACGGCGGCGGCTATCGACCGTTGCTGCGCGATGCCCCTATGCCCGTGCGTCAGCTCGTGCGCTCGGTCATGAGCCGCGCCAGCAGCGCCATCGTGCTCGGTGACGCGCTCACCGGCATGCTGGATGGCGTGGTGGAGCGCGATCGCATCGACATCGTTCCCAACGGCGTCGCCGACGTTGCACCGCCGGGCGCGACGCGTGAGCGCGCGCGCGACGGACGGACGCGGGTGCTGTTCCTCGGCAACCTCATTCCCGGCAAGGGGTACGTGGAGCTGCTTGAGGCCGTGCAGCTGCTGCTCGATGAGGGCGTGGACATCGACGTGACGTTCGCCGGCGGCATCGCCGAAGCTTCGACGCACGCGCGTGCGCTGGCATCGCTCAGATACGGCGACGACCGGGTCCGTTTCACGGGGCCCGTTGGCACGGCGGAGAAGACCCGGCTCCTGACCCAGTCCGATGTGCTCGCGCTGCCGACGTACTACGAGCACGAGGCGCACCCGCTCGTCATACTCGAGGCCATGTCCGCCGGCATCCCCGTCGTGAGCACACACCATGCAGCCATACCGGAGACCGTGATGGACGGAGTGACCGGTCTGCTGGTCGCGAGGCGCGATGTCTGCGCGCTGGCCGGAGGGCTGCGCAGCCTCGCGGAGCGGCCGGACGCGCGCGCGGCCATGGGCCGTGCGGGGCGAGAGCGGTACCTGGACAGGTACACGCTCGAGCACTGGTCCGACCGCATGATATCGGTATTCGACCGCATCGGATCGGCAGCGCAGCAATGACACACGCACCCGTGCTGTCCATTCTCATCGTGACGTGGAACGTGCGCGAGCTCGTGCTCGCGTGCCTGGACTCGCTGCACGCGGACCCGGACGCACCGCCGTTCGAGGTCATACTGGTGGACAATGCATCCGGTGACGGGACGGTGGACGCCGTCGTCGCGCGGTACCCGGACGTGCGCGTGCTCGCGAACAGTGACAATGCGGGGTTCCCCCGCGCGAACAACCAGGCGCTGGCGCAGGCGCGCGGGCGCCACGTGCTGTTCCTGAACCCGGACACGGAAGTGGATGCGGGGACGCTGGGCGCATGCGTGAGCGAGCTGGACGACCATCCGTATGTCGGGCTGGTCGGATGCCGGCTCGAGTCGCCGACCGGTCGCATCCAGTTCGAGGGCGCGCGCAACACGTATCGTTTCCGTCACCTGATGTTCGAGCTGCTGTACCTGCATGTACTGTTTCCGAACAGCCGCATATTCGGACATCACTGCATGGGCGACTGGGATCACCGTGGCGTGAGGGACGTGGAGGCGGTGAACGGCGCGTTCATGATGGTGCGGACGGACCTGGCCCGGCGGCTGGGCGGTCTGCCGGAAGACCTGTTCATGTACCACGAGGACCTGTCCTTCTGCCTGCGCGTGCTGCGGTCGGGATACCGGCTGCGGTATCGCGGTGACGTGCGCACCGTGCACCACTGGGCGCAGTCGTCGCGCAGGAGCCCCGCGCGGCTGGCCCTGCTCGAGGTGGAGTGCAAGCACCGCTTCGTCCGTGAGTCGTGCGGGCCCGGCTGGGGCGGTGCGGCTCGCGTGGTGCTGGGAGTGCGCGCGGTGCTGCGGATGGGTATCGCGGCCGCGGGAGTGGTGCTGCCGCGCCGTGTGAAGGATCGCTATCCGCGCGTGTTCGACCTGGGGCTGCACTGGATGCAGCTGCGGTGGAGCGTGCGGCCTGCGTCGGTGGCAATGCACCTGCCACGTGCGCCGGAGACGCTGCGCGAGCCGCGACGACTCGGAGCATGGGCATGAGGACCGCGCGCTTCGCGCTGCCGCAGGCGGCGGACTTCAATGCACAGAGCTGGCTGGTCGCGGGCGCGTGCGCGGCAACCGTGATCCTGATGTCGTACGGCCTCGCGGTTTCGCCGTTCCTCACGATCGGTACGGTGATCGGCGCGACGCTCACGGTGTTCGCGCTGACGAAGCCGATCGCACTGGTAGGTCTGATGCTGGTCATCGGCCCGGCCGACCTGTCGGTCATGACCGGTGGCTTCAAGAGCATGTTCGAGAACCTCGGTGGCCTCGACATGAACGGTATCCGGCTGCTCGGCATGAGCGCCGCACTCTGTCTGGTGGTGCTGGCCGACCGGCGCGTCGGACGTCGCGTGTTCAGTGGCGCAGCGATCTTCTACGTGGCGCTCATCGCTTGGGGCGCACTGTCGCTCGCGTTCTCCCCGGCACCGCTGGATGGTGCACGTCTGCTGCTCAAGATCGGCTATCCGCTGCTGGTCTTCCTGGTGATGACGGGGCTCGAGCCCGACCGTCCGCAACTCGATCGTCTCATGGATGCGGTGCTGATCGGCGCAGCCGTGCTCTGTCTGATCATCAATCCGCTCTACCTGGCGTTTGGCGACTTCGAGCGGGAGATCGGCGGCTGGATCCGTCTGCGCGGTGCCGGCGCGCACCAGAATCCGTTTGCGTTCTATCTCGTGGCCACGGTGCTGATGGCGTTCGTGCGGTTCACCACACGCGGCCAGGCGCGCTACCTGTTCCTGTGCCTGATCTGCAGTGTGTGGATGGTGCTGACGATCACGCGCATCGCGTTCCTCGCGGCACTGGTGGCGCTGTTCGCGGTGGGCGTCGTGGGCGCCGTGCTCACTCGGCAGACACGCGTGCTGCTCGGTGCCGTCATCGCTGCCGTGGTGATCGCGATCCCGTTCGCACCCATCGTGCTCGAGCGGTCGCTCGGGTTCGTACCGACGCCGGGCGAGCTGCTCGGGCTGCTCCAGAGTCCGCGACTGCTGATCATGTCGATGAACTGGGAGGGCCGCGACTTCTTCTGGGCCATCGTGTTCAATGCCTGGCTCACCTCTCCCGTCCTGGGCCTCGGCCTGGGCGCGTCATCATTCGTGCTGCGGCTCCATTTCCCGGCGATGTCGAGCCCCGTGGTTCACAACGATTACCTGAGGCTGCTGTCGGAGGCCGGTATCGTCGGCGTGGTGCTCTTCACGGGCGCACTCGCGGCGTGGACCACGGCAGTGCTGCGCGTGGCGCCCATCCGGGACAGGACCGTGCGCGAGTATGCGCTGCCCGCCGTGGGCTGCATCGCGGCACTCGCCATTATCGGTCTCACGGACAACGCGTTCGACTATTACGGACCCTTCACGCAGTACGTCGGGTTCCTGTGCGGCGGTGCACTCGCCGCAGCCGCGTGCGCAGTCGGCGCTGCCGCGGACGAGGACGCGGCCCCGGCGACGGTGCCCGCTCCCGCGCCTTTCACGAGTTCCAGGCGGTTTGCACGATGATCAGGATGATGGAGCGCGCAGGCCGTGCTCTGTGCGTGGCAGTGCTGGGCGTGACCGCGGCGAGCTGCGACTCGCCGTCCGCACCGAACGAGGTCGATGGGCTGCTGAGCCTCACGGCGGGCTCGCAGCACACGTGCGTCGCGTCGCAGTCGGGAGCGGCATGGTGCTGGGGACGCGGGACGGAGGGTGAGCTGGGCAACCTGGCGTTTCACGATTCCAATGTGCCCGTCCGCGTGGCCGGACCCTCGGAGTACGTCCAGCTGGATGCCGGACGGCGACACACATGCGGTGTGACTCGCGTCGGCACCATCCAGTGCTGGGGGTGGGGCATGTACGGCCAGCTCGGGCACGGCACCACGTCCACATTCGCGGGAGCCACTCCGGTGGAGTCTGCGGACCGGTACGTGCAGGTCAGCGCCGGGGGGAATCACAGCTGCGCCATTGCCGAGGACGGAAGTGCGCACTGCTGGGGCGACAATGGCCAGGGCCAGCTGGGCGATGGCACGAACATCAGCAGGCTGGCGCCGGTCGCGGTGGCGGGCAATATCACGTTCACCCGCATCTCGGCCGGCCTGTTCCACACGTGCGGCCTCACCGCGGCCGGAACGGCGTATTGCTGGGGACTCAATCACGTGGGCGAGCTCGGCACGGGCAGCCTGATCGCCGCCAATGTGCCCGCTGCGGTGGCGACCAGCGAGACGTTCCGCTCGATCAGCGCGGGCGTGCATCACACGTGCGCCGTGTCGAATGCCGGCCTGGCGTACTGCTGGGGCAGTAACGAGTTCGGTGAGCTGGGCAACGGTGCTTCGGCGGAACCCGGCTTCACCGGCGGCACCGTGCCCGGACCGACGCTGCTCGACTACGTGTATGAGGAGGTCAGCGCGGGCGATGTCTTCACGTGCGCGCTGGAGCCGGGTAACACCGGACGATGCTGGGGACGTGGCGTTGAGGGACAGCTGGGCAATGGCCAGCCGATCATCACGTTCGTGCCACAGAGGATGTCGGACGCACTCACCATCACCAGCGTTGCCACCGGCTACACGCACGGCTGCGCGATCAGCACGGGTGGAGCGGTGCACTGCTGGGGCGATGGCAGGCGCGGACAACTTGGACTCCCGCGGATCGGCGCTACACACATGCCGGCGCGCGTACATATACCGAGAGACTGACACGATGCGAACCTTGTGCGTTGCATTCATTCTGGCCGCGGGGCTCACGGTTGGACCCCGTGCGTCGCACGCTCAGCAGGAACCGCCCGCTCCGGAGCAGACGCTGCCCGCTGCCACGACAGGCAACCGGCTGGAACCGGGGGACATGATCCGCCTGCGCATCTGGCGGGAAGAGAACATGTCGGGCGAGTTCACGGTCGACGCCGAGGGCAGAGTAGTGTTCCCGAGACTCGGGCCACGCACCGTGACGGACATGAGTCCATCGGCACTGAGGGACGAGCTGGTCCGCGAGTACAGCAGGTTGCTGCGCACTCCATCGGTCGAGATCACGTTCCTGCGGCGGATCGCAGTGGGTGGCGCCGTGCAGCGTCCCGCCGTCTACCACATCGATCCGACCATGACGGTCCGGGATGTGGTGCTCGAGGCGGGTGGTCCGACGCCGGCGGGACGGACGGACGTGATCGAGCTGATCCGCGACGGGCAGGTGATGCAGGCCAACCTGCGGCTGGACCTGCCTGTGGTCGAATCCCCTATCCGCTCCGGCGATCAGCTCTACATTCCCGAGCGCAACTGGTTCTCGCGCAACATCGGCGCGGCCGTCGGCATTGGCGGAGCGCTGCTGAGCTTTGCAGCGACAATGATCATCCTGGCAGCGTCCAACTAGCATGCAGCACGCGAACAGACACCTGACCAACGGCAACCTCCGCGGCGCGAGCAGCGGGCCGGGTCCGCTCGAGACCGTATACCGCGCCGTACGACGGCACTGGGTATTCCCGGCGGTGCTGCCGGTGCTGCTCATTGCCGGTACGGCGCTGGCCCTGTACTTCGTGCCGCGCACGTACGAGGCGAATGCGCAGCTGCGCATCGACCAGCAGCGTTCGAACCTGGCCGTGCTCGACGCGCTCCAGTCCATCTCGAGCGGGTCGGAGATCGAGACCGAGATGGTGGTGCTGCGATCGCGGACGATGGCAGAGAGTGTCGTGGACACCCTGTCGCTGCGCGCGGACGTCACGGCTCCGCGTGGCGCGCAGCGCAACGAGATGTTCGAGCGGCTGCGCGCTGGACGGGATGCGGCGGCAGCCGAGTGGTCGATCCGTCCGCGTGCCGATGGCGTGGAGGTCACTCCGATCGATCGGCCGGGCGAGACGCAGCGGTTCGGCCGGGGGGAGACTCTGCGATTCGGCGGCGTCGAGGCCGTGCTGACGCGGGAGGCGCTCGAGGCGAGCGAGCTGCGGCTCGAGATCGCGCCGTATGCCGACGCCGTGCGGCATTTCCAGCGCACGATCTCGGTGGCCCGTCCGAACCGCGAAGCGGACGTGGTGCGGATCGGATACTCGGGGACCGACTCGGTGGTCGTGCGTGACGTAGTGAACACGATGGTCCGACACTTCATCCGGCGGCGCCAGCAGGAGCAGAGCACGGAAGCGGTCAACATGGTCGGCTTTCTGAACGAGCAGATCGATACGCTGACGCTTCAGCTCACGGGCGCGGAGGAAGCGCTGCGCGACTACAGCGAGAACAGCGGCATCATCGCGATGAGCGCACAGGCGGAGTCGTGGGTGACGCGGCTCGCAGACCTGAAGGCACAGCGTGACCTCGCCGACGCTGAGCGCCGCGCGCTGAGAGCACTCGTCGCGAACGATGGCGCCGCCTCGGCCGGTGGCAGCTACCGCAACATTGTCGGATTCCCGAGCATCCTCACGAGCCCATCGGGCTCGGAGCTGCTGCGCTCGCTCAACGAGGCGGAGAACGCGCGCGCCGAGATGCTGCAGCGCTACACGCCGGAGAACGAGGAAGTCCGGATGCAGACGCAGCGGATCGAGGAGCTGGAGGAACAGCTGCGCGGTGTGGCGACCACGTATCTCGACGGCCTGAACGAGACCGTCACTTCGCTGGACAACCTGCTCGCCGGCTACTCCGATGAGCTGCGTCAGATCCCGGAGCAGGAGATCCGGCTGGCGCGTCTGCGCCGGCAGGCGGACGTGCTCGAGGAGATCCACACGCTGCTTCAGACGCGCGTCAAGGAAGCGGAGATCGCGGCTGCGGTGCACGACGCGAGCGTTCGCGTGGTCGATCCGGCGATTGTGCCGACACGGCCGGTCCGGCCGCGGCCGAAGCTGAGCCTGGCGTTTGCCACCGCGCTCGGCCTCGGCCTCGGCATTGCCGGCGCCGTGCTGCGCGACCATGCGGATCGTACGGTGCGGACGCGCGAGGAGCTGCAGCAGACGCAGCCCGGCATGCCGATCCTGTCGGTGATCCCGCGCGCGCGCACCACGCGCGTCAACGGCGCGTCGCGCATCGCCGTCGTGGAGGGCGAGAGCCCGTCGGCCGAAGCGTATCGTCAGCTGCGCACCAACCTGTCGTTCGCGCGGCCGGACCTGCCACAGCAGGTGCTCGTGATGACGAGCCCGACACCGGGCGATGGCAAGTCAATGACGTCGACGAACCTGGCGGCAACGCTCGCGCAGCAGGGCGCGCGCTGCATCCTGATCGATGCCGATATGCGCCGCGGCCTGCTGCACGACGCGTTCGACCTCCCGCGCGATCCCGGCCTGTCACAGGTACTGGCGCGGCAGGCGACACTCGAGGATGCCGTGCGTACGGTGGAGCTGGCCGGTCTGAATGCGCGCATGGACTTCCTCGCGGGCGGCATCCACCCGCCCAACCCCGCCGAGCTGCTCGGCTCCGCGCGGCTCAAGGAGCTGGTGCAGCAGTGTCGCGAGCGCTACGACGTGGTCATCCTGGACGCACCGCCACTCAATCTCGTCACGGACGCCTCGCTGATGGGCACCATTGCGGACGGCGTGCTCGTCGTAGTGCGGTCGGGCGTCACGCGCGGCGATGCTCTCGCATACGCGATGGATCAGCTCGAGGCGGTACGTGCACCCGTGCTCGGCATGGTGCTGAACGATGTGAACCTCAAGAGCGAGGGCTACTACGGGAAGTACGCCGGCTACTACGGCCGTGAACAGAACACGTGAGGACGCATCGCCGCTGACGCGGGCCCGCAAATGACACAGCGCGCTCGGGGCGGGAGCGCGCTGCTGGCCCGCAACTCCGCACTGAACGCGGCCGGGCAGCTCGCGCCACTGCTGCTCGCCATTCCCATCCTGCCGTATGTGCTCGGCGCGCTCGGCACCGAGCGGTTCGCCGTACTCACACTCGCCTGGACCGTCATCGGCTACTTCGGGTTCCTGGACCTGGGGCTGGGCCGCGCGGCCACGAAGTTCGTCGCCGGCATGCTGGGCGCCGGACGGAGCGATGAGATCGGCCGCGTGGTATGGAGCTCGATCGCACTCCAGGTGCTGCTCGGAGTGGTCGGCGCAGCGCTCATAGCCGCGCTCGCGCCATTCATCGCCGGGAGCATACTGCGCATCGCGGACCCGGGTCTGCTCGCGGAGACACGCACTACGCTCATCGTCGTGGCGTTCGGTTTGCCGCTCGTGCTCCTATCGGGCACGTTCTCGGGCGTGCTCGAGGCCCATCAGCGCTTCGACCTCGTCAATCTCGTGCGCGTGCCCGCGAACATTGCCACGCTCGTCGTGCCGGCGATCGGTGCTGCACTGTCCGCGTCACTGCCCGCGATCGTCATCGGCATCGTCATCGCGCGCGCGTGCTCACTGCTCGGCTTCGCAGCGCTCGCCATGAATGCGGCCGGCGGGCTCCGCCCCGTGCGGCCGAGCCGTGAGCTGCTGCGTCAGCTGCTCGGCTTTGGCGGCTGGCTCTCCGTGTCGCTTCTCGCCGCGCCGATCCTCACGTACGCCGAGCGCCTGCTCATCGGCGGTCTCCGATCGCTCACGGAGCTGGCGTACTACGCCGTTCCGTTCGAGATCGTGGCGCGCACCGCCGTCATTCCGTCCGCCGTAGCGCTCACACTGTTTCCCGCGTTCAGTCATGCACAGGGGAGCAGGGAGACGATCGCGGCCCTGTTCCGTCGCCCGCTGCGACTGCTGTTCCTCCTGCAATGGCCGCTGCTGGTGGTGTTCTGGCTGTTCCCCGGCGAGATCCTGGCTGCGTGGATGAATCGTGAAGTCGCGGCAGCGGGAGCTCACGCGCTGCGTCTGCTGGCACTGGCGTTCTTCTTCAACGGCTTCGCGCAGGTCGCGCTCGCGGGCGTGCAGGGACTCGGCCGGCCGGATCTGAAGGCGAAGCTCGACCTCGTGCAGCTGCCACTCTACATCGCGTGCGCGGCAGTGCTCACTGCGCGCTTCGGCGTGACCGGCGCCGCATTCGCGAAACTCGTCTTCACGGTACTGGACGCGATCATGCTCTTCATGTTCGCGCGCCATCTCGGGTCGGGGGCGCTGATGGGCGGAACGGCGCGCGGTCGACACGTGCGAGCGGCCGGCGCGTTCATCGTGGTCGTTGCCGTCGCCGCGGCGATGTTCGCGCCGCTGCCCGTGCGGGTCCTGACCGCCGCAACTGCCGTGTTCGGCCTGGGCGGTGTCTTCTGGAGCCGCGCGCTCGAGCCATCCGACCGTGCGGCGGTGCGTGGCCTCTTCGCCCGACGCACGTTCGGGCAGGCGACGCCGTGAGTCATACTCCCGCGATCCCCGTTGCGTCGGTCCGCCGACGCAGCTCCACCCGTACGCCGTGCATGGAACCGTGGATGTGACGTTTCTGCTGCCGAAGTACGGATGGCAGGCGAGCGGCGGATTCAGCGTGGTGTATACCTACGCGAGTCTGCTGGCGCGGGCGGGGCACGAGGTGCGCGTGCTGCATCCGCGACGCCTGCCACCCGGCGGCTGGCCCGCTCCGGTGGGAGTGATGGGTCGGGCTCGCCGAGCCGCTGCGCGACTGCGCGACCACATCATGCGTCCCCGACTGCGCTGGGCGGTCGTCGATCCGCGCGTGGAGCTGGCGTACATACCCGAGATATCCGCCCGCCACGTCCCCGACGGCGATGCCGTGATTGCAACATGGTGGTCGACGGCGGAGGCCGCGCTCGAGCTTCCCGCGAGCAAGGGCCGACGCTTCCACCTCGTTCAGGGATACGAGGTCTGGAATGGCGCGGAGGAACGCGTACACGCCGCCTGGCGCGCACCACTGCACAAGATCTTCATCGCAGGGTGGCTGCAGCGGCGTGCGCTCGAGCTTGGCGTGCCCGAGTCCATGACGACGTTCATTCCGAACGCCGTTCCGCATGACACCTTCTTCGTGACGCGGCCGATCGACGCCCGCCCCCCTCGCGTGGCCATGCTCTACTCCAGTCAGCCGTACAAGGGCGGGGACGTCGGCCTGGACATACTGCGACGGGCGAAGGAGCGCGTGCCGGCGCTGAGCGCGGCGCTGTTCGGAGTCGAGCGCGCACCGCATGGGCTGCCTTCGTGGATCACGTACACGCGCAATGCATCCGCTCGCGAGCTCGCGGCGAACATCTACAACGAGGCTGCCATCTATCTCTGCCCCAGCCTGTCGGAGGGATGGCACCTGCCGCCGGCAGAGGCGATGGCGTGCGGCTGCGCGCTCGTGTCGTCCGACATCGGTGGCGTGCAGGATTACGCCGTACACCATGATACAGCGCTGCTGTTTCCCGCCGGCGATGTCGAAGCCGGCGCCGCCTGTGTCGCAAGGCTCCTGGCAGACGGCGAGGAGCGCATGCGACTGGCGGCACGCGGGCGCGACCGCATCAGCACGTTCTCGTGGGATCGCAGCGCCGCACGGCTCGAAGCGCTGCTCGCGCGCAGCATCGAGACGGCAGACGGAGGGCCGCAATGACGACGGCACGGCTGCTCCAGGTCCTCCGGAAGGGCTGGACGTACGGTGTGCGTCTTCTCGAACGGCCCGCGCGACTTCCGGCGGTACTCGCCAGCGTGGTCGTACGCGGGTCGCATCTGGGCGAGACACTGAACGCCGCGCGTCACGCTGCGTGGCTCGAGCGTTCGGGCATCAGGACCGTCATTGATGTCGGCACGCATGCGGGGGAGTTCGCCTCCGGTATCCGCAGCGTGCTGCCGGACTGCACACTGTACTGCTTCGAGCCGCAGCCGCAGCCGTTCGCGCGACTCGAGCATCGCTTCCGTCGCGATGCTGCGGTGCACGCGTTCAACATTGCGCTCGGTAGTGCGCCCGGCGAGGCGGTACTGCACCAGAGCAACTTCACGAAAGCGTCATCACTGCTGCCGATGGCCGATCTTCATCGGCAGGCGTATGCGTGGAGCGCCGGTGGCTCCGACATCACCGTCCGCGTGGACACGCTGGACAACGTACTGCCGCGAGAGGTCGAGCGTGCCGTTCTGCTGAAGCTGGATGTGCAGGGATTCGAGCTGGAAGTGTTGCGCGGTGCGTCCGCGACTCTGGCGCGGACGCGCTACGTACTCGTGGAGACGAGCGTGGGTGGCACGCTGTACGAAGGTGAAGCGACGTTCGGCGAGGTCCACGCGCTGCTCGTGCAGGCGGGGTTCAGGTATGCGGGCGTGTGGGACCAGATGAGCGATCCGCGCACGGACGCACCGCTCCAGATCGATGCGCTGTTCGTGAGGGCGGAGACGGCTGGCGGATCGCACGCGTCGACTGAACGGGGGTAGCCTCCCGGCTGGGTCGTTGTCCTGGATCGCCCGAGGGGCACCGGCCGATCGCGGTTTGCGCGGTGCCGAATTGCGCTGCGCGCACGCGGGCTTCAGGCCGAGCGCTGTTCGGGAGGCGCCGCCGGCGCTGGTGCACGGCGCGGGCCGCGGCATACGGCGATGAGCGTCCAGGCAGCGCCCGTGTCGCGCCTGGCGATCGTCCACGAGTCGAGGCGTGGCGGCCGAGAGCCTGAGTGCTTGCCGCGTGGGCGCAGACGGCGCAGCCATCGGCTGATTGACCGGAGAGGCCGAGCGACGCGCAGGCGGACGGCCGCCGAGTGCATGAGCAGACGCAGTCGCGAGGAGCCGGCGGGCGACTGATACCACAGCTCGACGTGCTCGAAGTGCCTGCCGAGCATGGTGCGGAACTCGGCTTCGCTCAGCTCGTTCAGGTGGTACTGATTCGTCGATGGCGCATCCGCGGGCGCACCGCGGAGATGATTGAGCAGCAGCCGGTTCGGTGTGCTCGTCAGCAGCGTCCCGTCCGGCCGCAGCAGATCGGCCGCGCGCTCGACGAACCGCTCCGGGTGCGCGAGGTGCTCGATGTTCTCGAAGTTGATGATGACGTCGAACGGCGCGTGCTGTGCGGCCTCGGCAAGCCGCTGGCAGTCATCGCGACACCACGTGATCGCCGCGCGATCGAAGTGGCGCCGTGCAAGGTCCAGTGCTTCGGCGGAGATGTCCACCGCCACCACCGCTGCGCCACGACGGTCCGCCACTTCCGCCGCACCGTAGCCCACACCGCAGCCGGCATCCAGCACCCGCGACCCGGCCGCCACGTACTCGAGCGCGAACGTGTAGCGCTGGATGTGATCGGGGTAGCTCGTCTCCCACAGTGCGGTGCCTGGAACGATCCGCTCTTCCTCGGCGGTGTTCGCGTGTTCCGGCGCCGTCATCGCGACCAGCTCCAGTCGGGTGGGTTCACGCGGCCGGTCAGACGCAGCGCGATGTTCTCATCCCGGCGGTACGGATAGTCGGCATAGTTGAAATGATAGAGACCGAGCAGAGAACGGCTGTAGCGGAAGCTGTAGCCGATCTCCGCGTCGATGGAGAAGCGCGGCAGGGCGAGGAGGTGTGCGGCACGGAAGGACATCTCCGTGTCGTGACCGTGCGGGCCGTGGTTCTGCGCCCATACCGCGTAGTACGCGTCATCGTCGTAGCGCACGCGCTCGACGGATACGCTCGTACGGCCATGACGCCAGAACACGTCCGTGCCAATGAACTGCGATTCGGAGCCCGGACCGATCGGCGCGCCGAGCAGCTGACCCCTGTGCGTGTGTCCCTGCGTCACGTGCGGACTGACGTAGTAGGTGTTGAGGCCGCGGCCGAAGTCGGGGTGGGTCAGCGCATCCGACAGGTGCGAGAGCTCCGCACTGACACGTATGGCGGTGGCGCCGCGGCGCACGACCTTCTGCAGACCGATGGTGTACGCCTGCGCTGCCTCGACGGGATTGAGCAGACGGACCCAGTGTTTCCACGAGTCCTGCCGCGCCCACTCGCCGTAGACCTCCAGGCCGGCCGGCGCGGATGCCCACCGCATGAACAGCGTGAACAGACGCAGATCGCGCGGCAGCCCGGCGGAGTCGGCGTCGATGCCCGCGTATGGGCCCAGCAGCAGATCCCCAGCCGACGTGCCGGGAGCCCACGTCTGCATGTGCAGGTGGCCCGCGCCGAGGTACAGACCCTCGAGACCGGCCGGCCGCAGCGTAGCGGCTGCGCCCGCGAGAGCGCGACGGTCGTTGTCCGGATCGTAGTCGAAGTACTCGCTCTCCTCGAGACGTCCCCAGAACAGCTGGAACTCGGCATCGCCGATCGACACATCGTGCGCGCGTGCGGATTCGATGAATGCATGCGCGAATCCCGGCGCGGTTCCGCTGAGCAGAAGTGCATTCCTCCGTGCGGGTCCCCAGGCGATGTTCTCGTTCGAGATTCCCGCCCTGACCCCGGCCGTGTTGATCCGGATGTAGGACTGGCCCGCGTCGATGTCACCGTCGGCATCGTCGCCGAAACGCTGCGGCAGATCGATGAAGCGTCCGTGCCAGGGGTGGGCGAAGCGGGAATGCGTGGCCGGATCCGGGAATGGGAGGATCGTGAACGCAGCGTTGCTGTGCCAGGTGAGGACGGGAGCGACCGCGGCTTCGAGAGAGCGCCAGCGAATTGCCGCGCCGGCGGTAACGCTCGTCGAGAGCCCGGCACTGCCGCGCATCGATCCGTCGTTCCAGTCGCGCGGATAGGATCCGTTGTAAAGGATGTGCGCGTCGGCAGGCAGCAGTGCAGCGCCTGCTACAGGGATGGGCCGCAGCGACAGCCTTTGCGCGAGCGTCGCCACAGCGTCCGGCGCCCGGCAGGCATCGAAGTCGTATCGATCCGAGATCCGGCGCAGGAGGAATGATCGGCGCGAGTCCGGCTGGAGCAGATCGAGCACGCGCGCGACGTCCGCGGACGGGCCCGTGAAGTCGGCACCGCTCAGACCGACAGCGCACACGTCAGATGTCACCGCCTGTGCGGAACCGGAGGAGGTCGCAGCCGCGAACGCGAGCGCGGCGAGTACCGTGGACGTCACGAACCGGGACGTCCTGCGGCTGGGGTGGGCGATGCTGCCGATTCCTGCGCGGGGCGCGGGAATGCGCTGGTGGGCCGAAATGCAGACTGGGTTCCAGGTCCGACGTGTCACTTTGACCACCTGACCCCCAACCGCAGACTCACATTGTCATCCCGCCGATACGCTTCGCCCGGCTCGATATCCGCCAGCCCCAGAAGGTCCCGGTTGTACCGCACGCTCCAGCCCACTTCGGCGTCCACCATCACGGGGCCGAACAGCGCGACGTGGCCGGCGCGTACGGACAGCTCGGAATCGCGCGCACCGGCGCGGAACTCGGGGGCGTAGTACACGTTGTATGCGTCCTCGTTGTACCGCGCCCGCTCCACCGACAGGCTCGTGCGGCCGCCGCTCCAGAAGTAGTCGCCACCGACGAACAGCGCCTCGGCGCCCGTGCCGATTGCGGCCCCGAGCATCTGTCCGCGCTGCGTGTGTCCCTGCGTGACCGACGAGTTGGAGTAGAACGAGATCGGGCCGGAACGGAAGATCATGCGGCTGGGCAACGCGTCGGCCAGGTGCGTGAGCTCGGCGCTGAGCCGCAGTGCGTTGTCGCCGCGTCGAATCAGCTTCTGAAGGCCCAGGCTCCACGCCTGGGATGAGTCGAGATTGCGGAGCAGCTCGATCGCGGTGCCCCAGTGGTCATCGCGAGCCCACTCACCGTATACCTCGAACGCGGCGGGCGCGCTCTTCCAGCGGAAGAACACGCCGAGCAGCTGGTTGTCGCCGCCGCGCCCGCCGGGGTTCTGCCGTATGCCGCGATAGGGCTGGAGCGCGAGGTCCATGAACGACAGCTCGGGCCACCAGGTCAGGGAATGGATGCGCGCCCCGCCGATCGTGAGCCCGTCGAGGATCCGGGGCTGGAGCGCGATGAGCAGCCCGGCAAGCATGCGCCGGTCGTTGTCCGGCTCCAGGTCGAAATACTCCGATTCGTCGAGGCGTCCCCAGAACGCCTGGACCTCGAGGTCGCCGATGTATACGTCCGTCGGCTGCTCTGTCTCCAGGAACACGTGCGGGAAACCTGCGGCCGTGCCGCTCAGGAGCAGCGCATTGCGACGGGCGGGGCCCCACTGGATGTTCTCGTTCGATACGCCTGCGCCGAAGCCGCGGTAGTCCACGCGCGCGAAGGACTGTCCTGCATCGATGCCGCCGAATGAGCCGGTGCCGAAGCGCTGAGGCGCGTCGATGCCCCGAACCCAGTTGCTGGCGAACTCGGACCGCTCGAGGTCCGCGTTCACGGTGATGTCGTACTCGGAATTCGACTGCCAGACGACAATCGGCGCGATGGCCGCGGTAAGCGGCCCCCAGAGCGCCTCCACGCCGCCCGTGAGGCTTCCGTTGAGGCCACGGCCGCCCCACAACGCGCCGTCGTTCCAGTCCCGCGCGTATGCTGAGTTGCCGACGATGAGCAGCTCAGGTACGAGCAGGCGGAGGCCGGCATGCGGACCGTCGGAGGCGAGGCTCCGGGCCAGGCCGGCTACGGAAGCGGGTATGCCGCACGCATTCGTGGTGAGGCCGTGACCGCCTCGACGGAGGACGACGGAGGCGCTGGACGTCGAGTCCTGGAGATCGAGGAGCCGCGCGAGGTCGGCCGCGGTACCCACGAAGTCCGCGCTCTGGAGATGGACCCGACACGACGTGTCGGCAGCCTGCGCGTGTGCGCCCGATGGAAGGGACGCCAGGACCGTCGAGCACAGTGCTGCCAGAAGCACTACCGACCGCGACGGCACGATCGATATGGCCAAAGCTGTGGCGGTTCTTCGCACGCCCGCCTGGAAACGATTCGACATCGGGCGCCATTGTACCCCGATGCGGCGGTACGGGAAAGAGCGGGACCCTGTTTCCCCCGGGACGCCGGAGGACGTATCATGCGGGACTTCGTGCAGGGAAGCGCACCCCGGTCCGTTCGCGCGAACGGCGAATGCGGCAGCTCGAGAACGGAATACAGACATATCGATGTACACAGTCGATTTTCATAACCACGTCATTCCCGGCGTGGACGATGGCGCGTCGGACGATGCGGAGGCCGCGTCGGCGCTGCACGCGTTCCTGGCGCACAACACACGCCAGATCATTGCGACACCGCACGTGAACGGATCGCTGTCGCTGCGGCCCGAGCTGCTCGAGGAGCGTCTGCGCGAGATCGATGCGGGCTGGGTGCGTCTCGAGCGCATCGCCCGGGAGAACGTCCCGGAGATGGTGGTTCACCGGGGGGCCGAAGTCATGCTCGACACGCCTGAGCCGGACCTGAGCGACGAGCGACTGCGTCTCGCAGGCACGCACTTCGCCCTGTGCGAGTACCCGTTCATGACCGTGCCGCCCAACTCCACGGGAGTGCTCAACCGCCTCGTGGCCGCCGGAGTGACGCCCATCATCGCGCACCCGGAGCGCTATGTCGGTGTCGATCCCAGATGCGTGCTGCCGCTGCGCTGGCGGGCCGCCGGCGCGCTCCTCCAGGTGAATGCGGGCTCGCTCAGCGGCCGGTACGGCGAGCAGGCCCGGTTCAATGCGTTCGCCATCCTGGAACACGCGCTGGCCGATTACATCTGCAGTGATTACCACGCGCGCGGCCGGCCATCGACCGCCGGCGCCGCAAAGCTCATTACCGACGCGGGCGGCGAGGAGCAGCTTCAGCTGCTGACCTCGGTGAACGCCACGCGATTGCTCCAGGGCGAGCTGCCTCTCCCCGTGGCGCCGCTCCGCCTGAGGCTCGGTGTGAAGGACCGCCTGCGTCGCTGGATGCGCTGATGGGACGGAATCGCGCATCGATCACCCACCAGCACGCCCGCACCCTGTTCGCAGGGTGGCCGCGGACACGGCCGCACCGCCCGTACTCGCCCGGCTGGCCGGCGAGTACCGCGACCTGCTCGTGGGCGGGGCGGACTCGGCTGGCCTCGTCGCGGCCGCAGCCGTGAGTGCCGGCTGGACGGCTGCGGCAGGAGAAGCGCTGGGAGGCGAAGGCTACTTCGCGGACGAGGACTGGACGGGCGCGCAGCCGCTGGAGCGGACGAGCGAGCCGGCGATCGCCTTGGGAGCGCACGGCCACCTGTCGGATCCCCATACGTCATCTTCGGCCGCATGACCGGCTCGCCCTTCGGCGACCGCTTCATGCTGGGTATCGACGGCGCCTATGAGGACGCCGCGTTCTGGAGCTCGCACCGCGTCTCGGCCATGGCGTCGTACCGGTTCCACTGAATCAGTGCCGGCCGGACTACTGCGTGACGGTCTCGTTGCCAGGCTCGAACAGCGAACGCGCCTCGGCGTTCGTCGTCTCGACCTTCTCGCGGAAGTAGGGAACCGTCAGCCGCAGACCCTCATCGAGCGGGACCTTCGGCTCCCAGCCCAGCTCGCGGCGCGCCACCGTGATATCCGGTCGGCGCACCTTGGGATCGTCCTTCGGCAGCGGCTGGTGCTCGATCGTCGAGGGACTGCCCGTCAGCGCCAGCACCTTTTGGGCGAGCTCCATCACGGTGAATTCGTCCGGATTGCCGATGTTCACCGGCATGCTGTAATCGGACATGAAGAGCCGGTAAATGCCGTCCACCTCATCCGACTGGTAGCAGAACGAGCGTGTCTGGTCGCCGTCGCCATATACGCTGAGCGGCTCGCCGCGCAGTGCCTGCACGATGAAGTTCGAGACCACACGACCATCGTTGGGGCGCATTCGCGGACCGTACGTGTTGAAGATCCGGATGATCCGCGTCTGGAGCCCGTGGAACCGATGGTACGCCATGGTCATGGCCTCGGCGAAGCGCTTCGCTTCGTCGTAGACGCCCCGGGGTCCGACGGGGTTCACGTGCCCCCAGTACTCCTCCGTCTGCGGATGGACCTGCGGATCGCCGTAAACTTCGGACGTCGAAGCGAGCAGATACCGCGCGCGCTTCTCCTTGGCCAGGCCGAGCGTCTTGTGGGTGCCGAGACTGCCCACCTTCAGCGTCTGGATCGGCAGCTCCAGGTAGTCCACCGGGCTCGCCGGACTTGCGAAGTGCAGCACTCCGTCGAGCGGTCCGGCCACATGGATGTAGTCCGTGACGTTGTGCTTCACGAAGCTGAAGCCGTCGTGCCCGAGCAGGTGTGCGATGTTGTCCGGCGAGCCGGTGATGAAGTTGTCCATGCCGATCACTTCATGGCCTTCCGCCAGGAAGCGGTCGCAGAGATGGGAGCCGAGAAAGCCAGCTGCACCGGTGATGAGTATTCTCATGGCGGGAGTGTACATCCCGGCGCAGCGGTTGGGCAAGCGGGACGACGCGTCGGTCGGCTGACAGCCGGATTGCCGGTCCAGCCCGTCAGGCAATATGTTACACGGTTGCTTCACCGAACGATTCAGGAGGATCGGGTTCAATGCGAGTGGCGGTCGTCGGGACGGGCTATGTGGGCCTCGTGGTGGGTGCCGGGCTGGCCGATACGGGCAACGATGTCACGTGCGTCGACATCGATGAGAACAAGATCGGCAGACTGAACCGCGGCGAGATCCCGATATACGAGCCGGGTCTCGACAAGCTGGTCGAGCGCAATCTCGAGGACGGCCGTCTGACGTTCTCGACGGACGTGGCCACGGCGGTGCGTGACGCACAGGTCATCTTCATCGCAGTCGGCACGCCGCCCGGCGAGGACGGCAGTGCCGACCTTCAGCACGTGCTTGCGGTGGCCGAGACGATAGGCCGCTCGATGAGCGATGAGAAGGTCGTGGTGACCAAGAGCACGGTGCCGGTCGGCACGGCTGCGCGGGTACGCGCCGTCATCCGGGAGCATACGGACCTGCCGGTGCATGTGTGCTCGAACCCCGAGTTCCTGAAGGAGGGTGCCGCGGTCGATGACTTCATGAAGCCGGACCGTGTCGTAATCGGTGTTGATTCCGAGCATGCGCGCAAGGTGCTCGGCGAGCTTTACGCTCCGTTCGTGCGCACGGGCAACCCCATCCTCTTCATGGACGTGGCTTCGGCCGAGATCACGAAGTACGCCGCGAACGCGATGCTCGCCACGCGCATCTCCTTCATGAACATGATCGCGCGGCTGTGCGATGACGTGGGCGCCGATGTGAGCCTGGTGCGCCAGGGTGTCGGCTCCGACGAGCGCATCGGCAACTCTTTCCTCTTCGCGGGCGCCGGCTACGGGGGCAGCTGCTTCCCGAAGGATGTAAAGGCGCTGATTCGTACGCTCGCGGACCGCGGTCTCGACAGCGGCATCCTGGACGCGGTCGAAAGGGTGAACGAGGCGCAGAAGCAGGCATTGCTGCGCATGATCGACGATGCATTTCCCGATGGTCTGGACGGCCGGCGCTTCGGCGTCTGGGGGCTGAGCTTCAAGCCGGAGACGGACGACATGCGCGAGGCCCCATCGATCGTCGTGATCGAGGGGCTGCTGGAGCGTGGTGCACAGGTGACCGCGCACGACCCGGAAGCGCTCGACGTGGCGCGGAGCGTCTTCGGTGATCGCATTGGCTATGCGGACAACAACTACGACGCGATCACGGACGCTGACGCACTGGTCATCATTACTGAATGGAAGCAGTACCGGCAGCCCGACTTCGAACGGATCCGCGGCATGCTGCGTCAGCCGCTCGTGTTCGACGGCCGCAATCTCTTCAACCCCGATCGCATGCGCGAGCTCGGGTTCGAGTACGTCAGCATCGGCCGGCCGCGCGTCCGGCCTGCCGGTCGCGTCGCGGCCCGCTGATTTGACTGCTCACGACCGAGTCACGAGCCCCATGCGGACGCTCCGCCCGTGGCGTGCGGGCGGCGTGCGGCAGTAGGATTGGCTATGCACGCGCAGCATACCCAGCTCAGGCAGCGGGGCCGGCACGCATTCGAGCGAAAGGACTATTCTACCGCTCTGGAGCATTTCCGGGCGATCCTGGCGGATCACCCGGAGTATGCCGACATCCGGCACTTTGCCGGGCTGTGCCTGGTATTCCTGGGTCGGCCCGAGGAGGCGGTGGTCGAGCTGGACGCGGCGCTCGCAGTCAACCCGGGCTACGTCGAGGCGAATATCAATCGCGCCCTCGTGCTCCAGGAGCTGGGGCGCTACGAAGAGGCGCGCCAGGCATTCGAGGAAGCCAGTGAGCACGAGCGGCGGAACCACGGCCGGTTCCCGGCCGCGGCAACGGCGCGGCTGGCGAATGCGCACGCCGGGGTCGGCGACCTGTACATGGAGACCGGTGCACCCGGTGAAGCCGCGGCGCAGTATTACATGGCCCTCGAGCTGCGGCCGCAGTTTCATGACATTCGCAACAAGTACGCGACGGCTCTGCTCGGAATGGGCCGGCTCGACGAAGCCGCACAGCAGCTGAGGCGGGTCCTCGAAGGCAACCCGCACTTCATCGCGGCGCGTCTCAATCTGGGGCTCGCGCTCTACCGGCAGGGAAGCGTGGAAGAGGCAGCGGCGGAATGGGAGATGTGTCGCGCACAGCAGCCCGCCCACCCGCAGGTCCGTGCCTATCTGGCCCTGCTGGAACGGCTGCGATCGGGAGTCGACGATGAATGATGGAAGACCGGGGCCCCCAGGAGCGGGCCCCTTCGCCAGCCGTCTGATGGTCGTGCTCCTGCTGCTGCCGGCCGCAGGCTGCAACGAGCCGGAGCCCGCCACGGCGCGGGGGGACCGGCTCTTTGCCGATTCCAACTACGTCGGTGCCCTGGCGGAGTACCGCCTTGCGTTCGAGCTGAGGAAAGGCACCGCTGAGCTCGCGAGGGTCGCCCATACATACGCGTTGACCGGCCAGTTCGAGCGGGCGCGTGAAAGCTATGATCTGCTTCTGGAGCGGGCCCCGGAGTACACGGACCAGGCGGTGTTTGACTACCTGACGCTGGCGCGGCGGGCCCAGGCGCGGTCGGACCGCTTCGGCATGGCCGGCGCGGTCGAGGCTGCGCTCCAGCTGCGCGCGGGGCTGCCCGTCGGCGAGATGGCCGCTCCGCTCGCCCGCTATTACGCCCGCGCCGGCGATCGTGATCGCGCCCGCGACTTCTATGAGCGGGCACTCGGCTTCGCGACCGGCGATTCCGTGCCCGGCCTCCTCTTCGACTTCGCACAGTTCCAGGAGTCGCAGGGCAACTGCGCGGAGGCGGTTGAGCTGTTCAGCGCCTTTCGCGCGCGCCAGCCGCGGGGGGAGGAGTCGGATCAGGCGCGGTGGAACATCGGCAACTGCTCCTTCGCGCTCGCACAGCAGGCTCGGGAGAACGGTGAGCCGGAGAAGGCGCTGGAGCACCTCCAGGTGACGCTCGACCTCGGCGTGCCGCAGAACCTGATGGACCAGGCGTGGTTCGAGCGCGGAGAAGCGCTGCTGGAACTCGGTCGCCGCGACGAGGCTTTGCAGGCGTACATCAAGGTGCTGGAAAACGCCCGCACGACCGGCGGCTCGCTCACGGAGCGTGCCCGCCAGCGCATCGACCAGCTGAGGTTCGGCACGGATCCGTCCCCGACCGACATGGAGTCGCGCCGCCCGAATGGCGAGATTCGGGATGACGATAACGAAACATGGTCACGTCAGCGCGGGTAGTTAGCGCTCTGACGACCCTGATGAAAGTGATATGCGACTCAAGACGATACTCCTGACCGCACCGCTGCTCGCGCTGTCGCTCACAGCGTGCGCATCGAGCGGACCCGCCCTGGAGAACCTGGACCAGGAGGCGCTCTTCCAGCACGGCATGGAGCGGCTGAGGGACCGGGACTGGTCCGGCGCGATCGCCACGTTCGAGCGCTTCACCCTCACCTTCCCCAATCACGACCGCGTAGCGGAAGCGCGATTCCGGATCGCGGAAGCCTACGAGGGCCGGGGTGAGCACGTGACCGCGGCCCTGGAATACAACCGCCTCGCCGGTGACTATCCGGCCGGGCCGTGGGCCGATGACGCCCGCTTCGGTGTGTGCCGCTCCTATTACGAGCTGTCGCCGGCCCCGCCGCGCGACCAGGAATACACCGTCACGGCGATCGACCACTGCCGCTCGCTCACGCTCTACTATCCGGAGAGCGAGTTCGTCGAGCAGGCCGAAGGGATGCTCGACACGCTGGTCAACAAGCTCGCCGAAAAGGACTTCGAGACGGCGGAGTACTATTTCCGCCGCCGGGCCTATCATTCGGCGAACATCTATTTCGAGGGCGTCGCGACCGATTACCCGGAAACGCCGTGGGCACCGCGTGCGCTGCTGCGACTTCACGAGTCGTTTACGATCCTCGGCTACGAGCAGGAAGCGCAGGCCGCGCGGGAGCGCCTGCTGCGCGAATTCCCGACTTCGCCGCAGGCGCGGCAGGTCGACGGCAGCGGAGCCACGTCCGGCCTCCGGCCGTGATCCGGCACGACGTCCGCGCTCTCGTTATGCCGTCGGCCGTGACGCGTCGCGGCGTCCGCGCCGTCGTTCCGTCGTACGGCCGTGTCTGGTGAAAGCCGACGCAGGCCGGTCATGAAAATTGGCGTCTTCGGCGGGACGTTCGACCCGCCGCACACAGGCCATCTCATTGTGGCGCAGGATGCGGCGCTGGCCCTGGGGCTGGACCGCATTCTGTTCGTTCCGGCCGCGCGTCCGCCGCACAAGCGGGATATGGACGTCACGGCGCCGGCCGTCCGCTCGGCAATGCTGCAGCTCGCGATCGCGGACGATGCGCGCTTCGGCATGGACACACTGGAGCTGGACAGGCCGGGGGCGTCATACACGGTGGACACGCTGCGCGAGCTGGCCGCGCGCGAGCCGGCCGTCCGCTGGACGCTGCTGATCGGGGCCGACCAGTACGAGGAGTTCGCGACGTGGCGCGAGCCCGATGAGATCCGCCGGCTCGCGCAGCTGGCCGTGCTCACGCGCCGGGGCACGCACGGCGCCGCGGCCGACACGCGGGTCGCCGGTGGAACCGGCGGTCCGGAGGCCGAGGCTGCCGCTCCGGCGGCACACCGGATCGGCAGTGGTGACGTGGCGCTCCAGGTGACGCGCATCGACATATCGGCGACCGAGGTCAGACGGCGCGTGGCGGCGGGCCTCCCGATACGTTATCTGGTGCCGCGCGCGGTGGAAGAGTTCATATTCGAACGGAAGCTGTATCTCCGAAACGGCACTCCGGTGGCGGGGTAGTACCCCGGATCACCCCGAGCGAGGAATAGACACGGTTACATGATCAAGACGCTGCTGGGCAAGGTATTTGGCGACCGTCAC
>DATHUY010000138.1 GCA_035461765.1 Longimicrobiales bacterium | reverse complement strand
ACCTGGAAGATCCACCACAGCACGACGGCCGTCGCCGTGATCGGCGCAATGACGATGAGTCCGGCGATCAGGTGCCTGCGAATCGAGCCGCGCTTCATGCGAGCACCTGCGCAACGATCGATTCCTGGATCCGCCACATCTCCGACTGCAGGCGGTCCTTCCCGTCCGGATGGTCGTGGCCCAGCACGTGGAGTGTGCCATGGACGGTCAGGCGAGCCAGCTCCTCGATCGGATCCACGTCGTTCGCCGCCGCCTGCCGAAGCGCCTGCTCGAGACCGATGTAGATGTCGCCGACGGGGTCTTCACCGGCTTCATAGAGCGCGAAGGAGATCACGTCGGTGACACCTTCATGCGCGAGGAACTCGCCGTTCATCTGCGCAATCTCCGCGTCGTCCAGCAATGTGATCGACAGCTCCGCGCTCGCGACTTTCTCGTGGCGCAGGACCGCGCGCGCCGCACGTACCATGAGCCGTCGCGCCGCTGCATCGGGAACGGCAGGCGCGGCGCGTTCAGCGAGTGCGGGACCGAACTGTATGCGGACGGCTGCCGGCATTCAGTCGCCCGGCCCGCCGGAGGGGGACGGCTCCGGTGTGCTCGTGACCTCGCGGGTGGCGGGGTAGTCGATGCGGTGGTGATACATGCCGCTCAGCACCGACGTAAACTGTTCCTTGATGCGAGACACCTCGCGCAGCGTGAGTGGTGCATCTTCCAGCTGGCCCTGACTGATCTTGGCGTCGACGATACGATCGACGAGCGCGCGGATGCGCTCCGTTGTCGGCTCCTGGAGCACCTTCATGGCGGACTCCACGGAATCCGCGAGCATGAGAATGGCCGTCTCCTTGATCTGCGGTCTGGGGCCCAGATAGGTGAAGTCCGATTCCCTCAGGTCCGCTTCCGGATTCGCCTGCCGCGCCTGATCGTAGAAGAATCCGATCGACTGTGTGCCGTGATGTTCCGGGATGAATCTGCGTACCGATTCCGGCACCTTCGCCTGCTCGGCCAGCTTCATCCCCTCGAGGACGTGACCGCGCACGATCTGCGCTGACTTGCGGGGATCGATCTGCTCGTGCGGGTTGCGGCCGCGCGCCTGGTTCTCGATGAAGTACTGCGGCGTGACCATCTTGCCGACGTCGTGATAGTAGGCTCCCACACGAACGAGGAGCGCGTTCGCGTCGATCTCGCGCGCAGCGGCTTCGGCCAGGTTGGCGACATTGATCGAATGGGCATACGTGCCGGGCGCCTCGAGTGACAACCGCTTCAGCAGCGGCCGGTTGAGGTCGGCCAGCTCCAGCAGTGTCTGGTCGGTCGTGATCTTCGTGAACGCCTCGAAGAGCGGCAGGAAGCCCATCGCAATGAGTGCACTCGCCACACCGTTCGCGGCGCCCCACATGATGCACTTCATGAGCTCGCCGTCTTCCAGGCCAGTCCGCAGCAGCTCGAGTCCTATGCACGTGAGCGCATACGCCACGGCTACGACGGTACCGAGAATGAGACCTTGCGAGCGCCGCCGCACCACGCGCACACTCAGCGCAGCGGCACTGCCGCCGATGATCATGACCATGCGCTCGCTCATGTTCATGAACGGCTCCTGGATGGACAGGAGGGCCGCCAGCACGAGGGCGAGGTTGAGCGCCATGCGGCCGTCCCAGAGGACGGCGACCACGAGAACCGGGAATGCGATCGGCACCAGCTCCGCTGGCGAGTCCGTGTTGTTTATGACCGCCGCGGCGCCCGCGAGGATCGCGACCAGTATCGCGATGACGAGGATGTGTCGAGCGTTTCCGTAGACCCCCGGGCGGTAGAAATAGAGGAGGAACCCGAAGATCGCGAGCACCATTAGGTTCAGCAGCGACTTGCCGACCTGCTGCGCATAGCGCGGCACCCCCTCGCCGAGCCCCCCGGTCGCCTGCATGTGCCTGCGATAGGCGTCCAGCCGTTCCAGCTCCCGTTCCCGGACCTGTTCGTGCGCAGCGACCACCCGCTCGCCCGCGAGCACCTCGCTCTTCACGGTCGATACCTGCCGCCGTGCCTCTTCGCGGTCCGCATTCGTCCGGTCGCGATCGAGCTTGTAGCTGCCATCGATGAACCGTATGACGACCAGCCGCTGGAACGACGAGAGACCCGGCGGTGAGGTTTGCGGCAGATACTGCGCGGCCAGACTGTAGAGCGATGTCTGCGTCCGCACCGAATCCCTGTCCACTAGCGACTCGCGGCCGTCCCGGATGATGCGCCACTGCGGCGACGGACTGTCGTCGTAATCGTTGTCGGATACGATCCCGTCCGGAAGCTCCTCCTGCACCGTGCGCTCGAGGGAGCGGCGCAATATGCGGCGGTTCTCGGGCACGATCAGGAGGTCGACCGCCTCGGGGTTGACCGGAATGAAGCCGTAGTCCGAGAGCAGGCGACGCATGTGCTCACGGCGCTCCGTGACCGTGCTGCCCAGGGCCGCGGCACTGTCGACGTGGTTCATGAACTGGCGCACGCGCGACAGCATGGTGTCCACCGCCGCGGGGTCATAGCGGAACACCGGGGCGACTGCGGCCGCGGCTTCGTCGCGCTCCTGCGCCAGCTCCGCATCGGACTTCGGGATGGCGAAGTCCTCCAGCGCGATCACGTCTTCATGCGGCACCTGGCCCCGCTCGAACTGCGGGAAATCGGGCGCCGGCGCCATCGGGAAGAGCGTGTGCAGCAGGAGGACCAGCCCGAGCAGCAGCGCGCCACGGAAACCGTGATGTATCACACCGTCCGGCCAGACGTGCTCGGGCGGGGCGCTCAGTGCGCGCAGGAAGTCGCTCAGGCGTTGGGGCGCCATCAGGCTTCCCGCAGCTCCCCGTCGGCCGTAGCGTAGGCCTTGATGATGTCCTTCACCAGCCGGTGCCGGACCACGTCGACTTCGTTCAGGTAGACGAACTCGATGCCATCGATACCGCGCAGTATGCGCTCGACCTGAAGGAGCCCGGAGTCGTCCGGGCGGGGCAGGTCGATCTGCGTCTTGTCGCCCGTGATCACCACGCGCGAGTTCAGGCCGAGTCGCGTCAGGAACATCTTCATCTGCGCCGATGTCGCGTTCTGCGCTTCATCGAGAATGACGAACGCATCGGCAAGCGTGCGGCCACGCATATACGCCAGCGGCGAGACTTCGATCGTCCTCGCCTCCAGGGCGCGCTTCACCCAGTCCGACGGCATGATGTCCTCGAGCGCGTCGTACAGCGGCCGCAGGTACGGGTCAACCTTCTCCTGGAGGTCGCCCGGGAGGAAGCCCAGGTTTTCACCCGCCTCAACGGCCGGCCGCGCCAGGATGATGCGCTTCACGCGGTTCTTGCGCAGGGCATCCACCGCAGCGGCGACGGCCAGGTAGGTCTTGCCCGTACCGGCGGGGCCGATCGCGATCACGATGTCGTTGTTCACGATGGCATCGAGGTACTCGCGCTGACCTTCCGACTTCGACCCGATGAGTTTCTTGAGTCCGGCGAAGAGGACCTGCTCGTCCTCGCGCACCACGCCGTTGCGCTTTGCGGGGCGTGCGCCGCGCGGGCGCTGTGTCTCGGTCGCGAAGCTGCGGCGGATCTCGTCCGCATCGAACGGCTGCCCGATGCGCGCCTGCTGGATCATGTGCTCGGCAACGGGCAGGGCGCGCTCGACGTCGCCCACGTCACCGGACAGGATGAGGTCGTCACCGCGCAGTATGACGCGGCAGCCGGAGAGCTTCGCGAGCTCCTGGAGATTGGAATCATTGACGCCGCCGAGCAGGAGGTAATCGGCGCCCTCCGCGGCGAGGCGGTGTTCGACAGTCGTGCTATCCACCAGTGACCTGTGCTCCTTCCATGGCCATCGTTCGGATGTGCAGCTCAGCCAGCTCATCGACATCGACCGGCGACGGCGCGCCCTCGAACAGGGCACGCGCGGCGGTGGTCTTGGGAAATGCAATGACATCGCGCAGGCTCTGCGCGCCGATCAGCAGCATGACCAGGCGGTCGAAGCCGAACGCGAAGCCGCCATGCGGCGGCACGCCATAGCGGAACGCTTCGAGCAGGAAGCCGAAGCGACGGTCGGCCTCCTCCGCAGTGATGCCGAGCGCGCTGAACATCGCACGCTGCAACGCGCCATCGTGAATACGGATCGAGCCGCTCGCAAGCTCGTTACCATTGTAGACTGCGTCATAGGCACGCGAGGCGAGTCCGCGCGCATAGAGGTCCCACGCGGCATCGCCGGACGGCGGGCCGGCAGCCACGGCATCGAGCACGCTCTGCACGTCATTGGCATGCGGGGCCGTGAACGGATGATGCGCCGCGGCGAGCCGCTCGTTGTCCGCGTCCCACTCGAAGAGCGGGAAGTCAGTGATCCAGACCCAGGCGTGCGCTCCCGGATCGCGCAGGCCGCGGCGATCGGCAATGTGTCGCCGGAGCGCGTCGAGCGCGGCTTCCGCGCCGCCAAGCGCCCGATTGCGGTCGCCCGCGCCCGGTACGGCAGAACGGAAATGGCCGACCACCGCAACGAAGAGATCACCCTCGCCCATGCCGGTGACGCCGTCGAACGCGGCCCGGCGCTGGTCATCGAGCGCCTTTGCGAGCGGCCCGCTGACGCCGTCGGCCGTGCGCTTCAGGTAGAGGGCGCCGCCCGCGCCCGCCGCGCGCGCCACGACGGTCAGCTCGTCCAGATCCTTCCGCGACAGCACGGCCCCGCCGTCGACGACGATACCCCTGACACGGGCGCCGGATTCGATCGCGTCCTGTACCACGCGGAAGTCCGAGCCACTCAGCGCATCGGTAACGTCGATGAAGGGCATGCCGAAGCGCAGGTCCGGCTTGTCCGTGCCGTAGCGCTCGAGTGACGCGGCATACGTCAGCCGCGGGAACGGCAGCGGCAGATCCACGTCCAGTATCTCGCGCCAGAGCGCCGCGATCATCCGCTCGGCCACCGCGAAGACGTCATCCTCACTGACGAACGACATCTCCGCGTCGATCTGCGTGAATTCCGGCTGGCGGTCGGCGCGCAGGTCCTCGTCGCGCAGGCAGCGCGCGATCTGGAAGTAGCGGTCGTAGCCCGACACCATCAGCAGCTGCTTGTAAATCTGAGGCGACTGCGGCAGCGCATAGAACTCGCCCGGATGCACCCGGCTCGGCACCAGGTAGTCACGCGCTCCCTCCGGCGTACGCCGCGTCAGCATCGGCGTGTCGATCTCCCAGAAACCCTCATCCGTGAGGAACCGGCGCACCACCTGGAACGCGCGATGGCGCGCTCCGAGCGCCTGCTGCAGCTCTGCGCGGCGCAGATCGAGGTAGCGGTAGCGCAGCCTCAGCTCCTCGGCGGCGAGCTCGTCCGTGGCGCCGTATGCGACCTGGATCGGCGGGGTCGCGGACTCGGCGAGAACATCGAGTCCCGTGACGTGCACCTCGACCTCACCGGTCGCCATGTCCGGGTTCGCGTTCGTACCGGGGCGCTGCACGACCTCACCCTCGATGCCGATCACCCACTCGACACCGAGCCGCCTGGCGGACTCCATCACTGCGGGCGGCGTCCAGTCCGGCCCGAACGACAGCTGTACGCGGCCGTCGCGATCGCGCAGGTCGATGAATATGAGACCTCCCAGATCCCGTCGGCGGTGCACCCAGCCCGCAAGGCGCACGCGCTGCCCCGCATGGGTACCGCGGAGTGAGCCCGCCGTCAGTGTCCGATATGCCGTCGCTCTATTCGTCGTCATGCCCTGTCGTCGTATGTCGCCTGCGCATGATGCGCAATGCGATGAACACTCCCGTCGCAGCGCCGCCGATGTCGGCGAGCCAGTCCATGGTATCGGCCGTGCGGCCGGGCAGCCCTGCCTGGCGCAGCTCGTCGGCCAGACCGAGCAGCGATGCGAGCAGGACCGGCACGAACCAGGCGCCGCGCCAGCCGACCTGCAACCACCCGCGAGCGAGCAGGACTCCGAGGATGCCGTACATGGTGAAGTGGGCAGCCTTGTCGAGGCCCAGCCCGCCCGGCACCGACGGCGTGGATTCCAGCCCGCCGATCAGCCATACCGCCGCCGCCCAGATGAGAGCGGGAGCAAAAGCGCGCACGTTATCGTGCACGGCGCACCGCTCTGCGGCCGCTGCCGAACCCTGAAAGATGGCGCACCTGCGGGGTCGCCACAAGCAACGGCCGCCCGCGGGGTCGCCTCGACGGCACCCGTTCGGTAGCTTCAGGCATGGCAGGAAAACTGAGCCCGAGCGCACAGGGCAGGCTGGCGACCGTCAACGAGTTCGTGAACCGCGTCCAGCGCGTCCACGGACTCGTCGAGCAGTTCGCGACATCGAAATCCAATCCCGGCCAGTACGTCATGGCCATGACGCGCGGCTTCGGGCAGCTGAAAATGCTGTTCATGGGCGCCGGCCTGGACTCCATGTCGCAGCTGTGCGGCTCCATGGAGATCGCGTCCAAGCGCGGCCTCTCACACATGCAGAAGGTGAGGATCCTGCGGGAAGGCGTGGGGTCGCTGCGCTTCCAGCTGGAACTGGAGCAGCGATCGATCGTGAGCGACGACCAGGCCCGCCAGGCGAAAGACGCGGCAGCAGGCGAAGCGGCGGAAGGATAGATAAGACCGCGGCGAATCAGGAGACCATCGCGTCGGGCGCGTCAGGCCGTGGCGAGGGACTCGGCTTCCTTGAGCGCATCCATGAACTCCTGCGCGGTCTGAGCGGCGACCAGCTTGTCGCGCACCTCGTCCTTGCGGACCAGCCGCGAGATCCGGCTCAATGCCTTGATGTGAGGCCCGGCCGCCGATTCCGGTCCGACCAGCAGAAAGAACAGGCTCACCGGCTGGCCGTCCAGCGCATCGAAGTCCACCGGTGCCGCCGCCCGTCCGGCCGCCATCCGCAGATCGCCGACCGCGGAGGACTTGCCATGCGGTATGGCGACACCGTGGCCGATGCCCGTAGACAGAACGGCCTCCCGCTCCCGCACGGCACGCAGCACGTCGTCGCGTGCCGGCTGGCCCGCCGGCGCGGCAGCGACGCCGACCAGCTCGCGCAGGAGGTCATCCTTGGTCTGCGATTCGAGCGGAATCTTGATCCGATCGATGGACAGCAACTCACTCAGCAGCAATGGACCGCCTCACGACCAGGCGCAGGATTACCATGAAAAATGCAATCCGTTAAGTTAACGGGGGGTCAGAATGGCAACAAGCGGACCGTCGCGGCTGCGATCGGTGGCGCTCAACATATGAACGTGTGAGATGGCCGGAACCGAACCGAAGCCCGATCTGCTGAGCATGCTGCCGGAAGAGGCCGAAGCGGCTCTTGCGGCGCACTTCGCGGCGCAGGGCGAGCGTGCCTTCCGCGTGCGCCAGACGCTGGCATGGCTGTACCAGCGCGATGCGCTGTCCTTCGACGAGATGACCGACCTGTCGGTGGACGCGCGTCGCGCGCTCGCGGATTCGTTCACGCTGACGGCGCCGGAACCGGCCCGCGTGGAGCGCTCGACGGACGGGACGGCCAAGCACCTGTGGCGGATGTCGGACGGCGAGCTGGTGGAGAGCGTGCTCATCCCGTCGCACGACCGCTTGACGTTGTGCATGTCGTCGCAGGCAGGCTGCGCCATGGCGTGCGTCTTCTGCGCCACGGGCTGGTCCGGCTACCGGCGCCAGCTGTCCGCGGGCGAGATCGTCGCGCAGTATCGCGGCGCGCGCCGGTGGGCCCTGGAGCATGACATGGGCTCGATCACGAACGTGGTGTTCATGGGGATGGGCGAGCCGCTGATGAACCGCAGCGCGGTCATGCCCGCGCTGACGCTCCTCAACCACGCCTATCAGCTGGGCGCCCGTCGGATCACGGTGTCCACGGTCGGCATCGTCCCCGGCATCAACGACCTCGCGGCACGGCCCGAACAGTTCCGCCTGGCCGTATCGCTCCATGCGCCGAACGAGGAGCTGCGCCAGCAGCTGGTTCCCGTCGAGAAGAAGTACCCGCTGCCGGAGCTGATGGAATCGCTCGACCGCTTCGAGGAAGCGGGCGGGCGCCGCATCACGTTCGAGTACGTCATGATCCAGGGCGTCAACGACGAGCTCGAGCACGCGGAGCAGCTGGCCGGCCTGATCGGCCGCTTCCAGTCCCACGTCAATCTGATACCGTTCAATCCGATTCCCGGCACCGACTGGCGGCCGTCGACGCCCGAACGGCTGCGCGCATTCGCCGCAGTGCTGGAGTCGCGCGGCGTGCCCGCCACCGTGCGCAGCCCCCGCGGCCGCGACATCGCCGCGGCCTGCGGACAGCTGCGAGCCGATCACGAGGCGAAGCCGCCGAAACCGTACCTCGAACTGGTCGAGTTGCGCGCGGCAGGCAGGTAGGCGGGTCGAATCTCGAGCCGCCGGCAGGGACGCAGGTCGTAACTCGAGCCGCTGGCGCGGCTACCAGTCGCGACCGAGGATGATGGTGGCTTCCAGATACAGGGTGGTGTCCGGAACGGTCGCGACGCGGGCGATTCCGAGATGCTCTGCGACGGCGCGCGCGACCGCGTCGTCGGCGATACGCGCGAGCACGATCGTGCTGTCCCCCGCACTGGCGGGCGCGTTACCGAAGTAGACGACATCGAAGCCCGCCGTTCGGAGTCGCTGCGTCACGGCACGTGCGATGCCGCGCTGGCCGGAGGCGTTGAGCACCTCCACGCGACCGGCGGCGGCCGGTGCATCGATCACCTCGAGCTCGGGCTGGAGCATCGGGGATGCGGACCCGCCCCGGCGTCCGAGGCCGAACGCAAACGACACGATGAACGCGGCGCTGATGAGCAGCGCGAGCACCGCGCCGGCGACTTCCAGGCGGGGACGCTCAGGCATGGGCGGGGACCCCGCTGACGGCATTCCAGAACGCAACGGTCTCCGTCCGCATCGGCCGCCCCTCGCGCAGGAGGCGGCCGAGCCGGGCCCGCAGAACGTCGCGCAGGACTTCGTCGCGTGCGGCGGGCATCCGTGCGCGCAGCGTTGCCAGTCGCTCGGGATCGTAGCGGCGGCCGGGCTCGATGTAGTCGGCTATGAACAGGGCGCGCCCGAGCTCATCGAAATCCGGATGTCCGAGCGTGTGGTAGGCGACAGCGCGCAGAAACGCTTCGTCGTCGACGCCCTCAGCGCGCAGCCGCTCCGCGGCCGCGGGTCCGTGCAGCAGCTTACCGGCAGCGTCACGCAGGGGCGCCGGCACCAGTGGACGCAGCTCATCGGGCGGCATCTCGCGCAGAGCATCGTGGAGGTAACCGGCGGCACGCCAGCGGATGCGCTCGGCCTCGGGCAGCTCGAGCCGGTCGGCCCAGTCTCCGAGGAGCTCGGAAACACGACGCATGTGAGCGAAGCGATGCTCGCTCACGCGCGACCACGCGGGCAGTGAGCCCGCGGCGGCGGCCTCAAGCAGTGCGGCGGGCGGCACTGGTCGCGATCCGGTTCTCCGCGTCGACGAAGATGAACGTCGGCTCGAACGACTCCAGCTCGCTGGCCTCGTAGCTCGCATAGCTGAAGATGATCACCGCGTCACCCGGCTGAACCAGGCGCGCGGCGGCTCCGTTGATCACGATGTCACCGCCGTTGTCCGGTGCGCGGATCGCATACGTCTCGAAGCGCGCGCCGTTTGCGACGTTCACGACGTGCACCTGCTCGTACGCCAGGATGTCGGCCGCATCGAGCAGCGCACCGTCGATCGTGATCGAGCCTTCGTAGTTCAGGTTCGAATCCGTCACCGTGGCGCGGTGGATCTTCGACTTGCACATGATACGCTTCATCAATCAGACTCCCGTGTTGCCCCCGCGGGCTCACTCCAGAACATGATTATCGATCAGCCGCGTCCCTCCGGCGAACGCCGCTACGGCAACCGCGTGGCCGCGCTCGACGCGGGCGGGCGTGGCGAGCGACCACGGATCGACGACCTCGACGTATTGCGCTGATACACCGGCCTCCGCGTCGAGGATCGCCGCGGCGGCGTCAGTCACCTCAGCGGCGTCCGTCGCGCCGGCACTGAACGCTGCCTGGGCGGCCTGGAGCGACCGGTACAGCGCGAGCGCGGACGCACGCTCCGTGCTCGACAGGTACGCATTGCGCGAGCTCAGGGCCAGCCCGTCGGGCTCCCGGACGATCGGGCCGATCAGCACGTCGACGGGGAAATCCAGGTCCCGGACCATGCGCCGGATCAGCGCTGCCTGCTGCAGGTCCTTCTGACCGAACACGGCACAGTCGGGCTGTACCATGTTGAACAACTTGGCCACGACCGTGAGCACGCCCTCGAAGTGGCCCGGTCGGAACCGCCCGCACAGCACCTGCCCGAGTTCCGGCGCATGCACACGCACGGCCGCCCCGCCCTCCGGATACACCTCGTCGCGCTCCGGCGCGAAGATGAGATCGACGCCGCGATCGGCGACCAGTCGTGCGTCCCGCTCCAGGTCGCGCGGGTAACGGTCGAAGTCCTCGGCCGGGCCGAACTGGAGCGGATTCACGAAGATCGAGAGTATGACGACGTCAGCGTTCCGGCGCGCGATGTCGCAGAGGTGCAGATGCCCGTCGTGCAGGGCGCCCATCGTGGGGACGAAGGCCGTGCGGCGGCCGTCTGCACGCGTGCGCGCGAGGTGATCGCGCAGCTCCGCAACGGTTGTGACGATGATCACTCGAAGGAGTGGTCTGCGTCCGGGTAGCTGCGGTTGCGCACCGCATCGGCATAATCGCGCACGCCGGCGCGGGCGGCATCGCCAAGCTCGGCGAAGCGACGCAGGAACTTCGGCCGGAAGGCATCGTTCAGACCGAGCATGTCCGGCAGCACGAGCACCTGGCCGTCCACGTCCACGCCGGCGCCGATACCGATCGTCGGAATGGCAACGCTGCCCGTCAGCTCCGCGGCGAGCGGCGCCGGCACAACCTCCAGGACGAGACCGAAGGCGCCCGCTTCCTCGAGGCGGACGGCCTCCTCGTGCAGCCGCTCGGCGGCCACCGACTCCCTGCCCTGCACGCGATACCCGCCGAGCACGTGCACGGACTGCGGCGTCAGACCTATGTGACCGAGGACCGGAATCCCCGCACGCACGAGGGTACGCACGTGATCTGCCGTTTCCTCATCGCCACCCTCCAGCTTCACCGCCTCGGCGCCCGTCTCCTTCAGGAGGCGGCCGGCATTCCGGAGCGTTTCGTGAGCGGAGACCTGAAAGGACATGAAGGGCATGTCCACGACGAGCAGGGCATGCTTCACGCCGCGGCGCACGGCGCGCGCGTGGTAGATCATGTCCTCGATCGTGACAGGGAGGGTGGAATCGTAGCCGGCAAAGACCTGGCCGACGGAATCGCCGACGAGCACCAGGTCGACGCCCGCTTCATCGACGATCTTCGCGAACAGGTAGTCATAGGCGGTGAGAGCGACGATGGGCTCACGACGCTGCTTTTTCTCGAGCAGATCGCGTATCGTCATCCGCCTGCGTTCGCCCGGCTGAGTGCTCATCGTTTTCCGCGACGCGGTCCCGCCGGTCAGCCGGGGCCGACGGGCGTAGTAAAACGTAAATGACCAGCCTGTTTGACGATGCGGCAAGCTAGCCGCATCATCGTGGGGTGTCAAACACAATTCGCTATGATGCGCTTCTCGTGCGCGACCTCGCCGATGAGCTCCATGCCACGCTCCGGGGCGCACGGCTCGACGCCGTCCTGCTCGACCGTGAAGCGCTGCGCATCACGCTCCTCACGCGGCCGCGCCGCCGCGACGCGCCGGCGACGCCATCACTCCTGTGGCAGCTCCACCCGACGTCCGGTCACCTCACCACGATCGCACGCCGTGCCGTGCGCGGCGGGGTACAGCTCGGGGCATCCACGATCGTCAGCCGCGTTCATGCGCCACCGGACGAGCGCATCATTTTCATCGATCTGGACGCCGGTGACGCACCGCCCGGAGCCGCACGACGGATCGTGATCGAGCTCGTGACGAACCAGTGGAATGCGCTGGCGCTCGGCGCCGACCATCGCATCACGGGCATCCTGCGGGAGCGCGAGACGCGCGGACGGGTGCTGCGGGCGGGTGCACCGTACGAGCCGCCCCAGCGCTCGGCGCGGGCGGGAGCGTCCGCTCCGATCGACATCGCCGAATGGCACGAGGTGCTCGGCCCCGTCCCTCCCGGGAAGCGCCTCGCCGCGCTGCTCCGCTTCGCGGCGTACACGAGCCCGCTCAATGCCGCCGCCATCCTCGGCTCCGCGGACGTAACGGCGGAGCGCCACGCGCTCGACCAGGCGCACGCACGTCATGTCGAGATGATCTGGACGGGCCCGCGCATGCCTGCGCTGCTGCAGATGGACGGGAGCTGGCAGCCGTACGCGCGCCTGGAGCCCGCGCCCGGCGACGCGACGCGGACGACATCGCTGCTCGAGGCGTTCGGCCTCGCGGCTCAGCGCTCGGCCGCCGCGCCGCAGGAGAAGGATGTGACGGAGCGCGCGCTCGTCGCGCTCTCGCAGAGGATGGAAGCCCTGCACCGGCGCGCCGACCGGCTGCGCGAGGAGCAGGCTGGAGCGAGTGCGGAGGCGGAACGTCTGCGCAGGCAGGCCGACCTGCTGCTCGCCCAGCTCCATAGGGTCGAACGGGGTGCGGGTCAGGCGGTGCTCGACGACTTCGCCGGCGGCAGCGTCGAGGTGGAGCTGGACACGACACGCTCGCCCGCCGAGAACGCTGCACGGATGTACGACACGGCCCGGAGGCGGGACCGCGCCGCGGCCCGGATACCGGGACTGCTCGCGGCGGGAGAGGCCGAGCACAGCCGCCTGGAACGCATGGTGGAACGCGTCAGAGCCGGGCTCTGCACGCCCGAGGAGCTGGCCAGGATCCAGACGCACCAGCGTTCCACGACCCGTGCGGCCGGACCCGCGCTGCCGTACCGTGAATACCGCACGACCGGCGGCCTGGAAGTGCGCGTCGGGCGCGGCTCACGCGCGAACGACGAGCTGACGTTCCGTCACTCGCGCCCAAACGACGTGTGGCTTCACGCACGCGACGTGGCCGGCGCACATGTGATCCTCCGGTGGGACCGGGCCGACGAGAATCCACCGGCGAGCGCCCTCGTCGAAGCCGCAGTCCTCGCCGCCCTGTTCAGCCGTGCACGCACCTCGGGCACGGTCGCGGTGGACTGGACCCGCAGAAAACATGTCAGGAAGCCGCGGAAGGCGGCGCCGGGACTGGTGATTCCGGAGCGGGTGAAGACGGTGTTCGTGGAGCCGGACGCGGCGCTGGAAGAGAGCCTGCGCGCCGAGTTGTGAGCGGTTCGGAGGAAGCCTCTGCAGAGAGCCATGAGCGAGAAGCCTGCCGCAGAGCGGTGAGCGGGTCAGGCCGAGTCGATCGCCTGGCGCAGCTGCCGCATCAGCTCCGCCACGCCGGCATCGCCGCCGCGGTCCAGTGCATCGATGAGCGCGCTGCCGACGATCACGCCATCCGCCACGCGCGCGATCTCCGCTGCCTGTGACGGCGTGGACACGCCGAACCCGACGGCGACCGGGATGCCGACGCTGGCGCGCAGCGCCGCCACTTCACCGAGCGTTTCCTGCCGCAGCTCCTGGCGCGCACCGGTGACACCCATGCGGCCCACATAATAGAGAAAGCCCTGTGCGCTTTCCGCCATCTCGCGCAGTCGCGCGGGCGGCGTGGTGGGTGCCGCGAGGCGTATGAAGGAGAACGGCGCCTGCTGGAACCTGCGCTCCAGCTCCTCGTCGCCGCCCGCCGGCAGATCGGTGATCAGCACGCCGGCCGCACCCGCAGCGGCCGCGTCCGTGATGAACCGATCGACACCGTAACCGAGGATCGGATTGAGATAGCTGAACAGCACGACCGGGACGTCGCTGCGCTCGGTGAACGCACGCAGCGTGTCGAGTGTCCAGCGCAGGTTCACGCCGTGCTCGAGTGCGCGCTGTGACGATCGCTGGATGGTCGGGCCGTCCGCCACCGGATCGCTGAACGGCACGCCCAGCTCGATCACGTCCGCGCCGGCCGCGGCGAGCGTGTCGAGCAGTCCGGCCGTCCGCCCCGGCTCCGGGTAGCCGGCCGTCAGGTACGGGATGAGTGCCCGCCGGCCGCTCGCGCGCAGCTCCGCCAGGCGAACGGCGAGCGGATCGATGTCAGACGAAATAGTCGGATACACGGATGCCGTACCGGTCGGGATCGGTGGTCTTGATGATCGCGCGGCGCGGACTGCCCGTTGCCGGATCGATCTCGCTGAGGTCCACCTCGACCGGCTCGGCGAGCATGGTGCCGCCGGCATCGGAAATGATCGTGACGAGGGGCTGGTGCACCTTCGTGGGATCCGGGTGTCGCTTCGTCACGACCGCGAGCTCGTGCGTGTCGAGGATGGCGAGCGTGCCCACGGGAAACACACCGGTCACGTTGATCAACGCCTTCACGAGCAGCGGGTCGTAGCCGCGCCGCGGATTCTCCCGCATCTCACGCAACACCTCGTCGGCACCCCACGGCTGCTGCTGGTAGCTGCGCTTCGAGGTCGCCGCATCGAAGCCATCGGCCACCGCCACGATGTTGCTGAAGAGCGTCGGCTTGCGCGGGCGCACGCTGCGCGGATAGCCGGTCTGATCGATCTTCATGTGATGCTCGTACGCCAGCAGCATCGCACGGTACGGCACCTCCGCCATGCCGCGCATGCCGAACAGCGCCAGCAGACCCTCGGTCGGGTGGCGCTGCATCATTGCCCATTCCTCTTCGTTGAGCCCGCCCGGCTTGTTGATCACGGCCTCGTCGATGCGCTGCTTGCCCAGGTCATGGAACAGCGCGCCGAGGCCCAGCTCGTACAGCTGCACCTTCGTGAGCGCCAGCTTCTGTCCGATGATCACGCTGATGATGCACACGTTCACACAATGCGTGAACGTGTACTCGTCGTAATCGCGCAGCGCCGTCATGCCGAGCATCGACGTTTCGTTGTTCAGCACCTGGTCGACGATCGACTGCACCGCGCGCTTCACGCGACGCAGGTTGACGGCACGGCCGAGTCTCATGTCGCCGAGCACTTCCTTGGCGACGTGCACGGACTGGAAGTAGGTGAGCTTCGCGGCTTCCTTCTGACGATCCTCGTCGTCGCCATCGTCCGGCTGCTCCACGCCGCGCATCGGCTCGATCTTTATGGACGTCGTTCCGCTGGCGGCCAGCCGCTTCAGGAACCGATCGTACGCCGCGTCCGACCCGTCGCCCTCCTGCAGCAGGAGCGACATGAACGGTGCGAGGTCTCTCACCGTGACGGTCGGGCCGAACTCGACATTGCCGATGCCGTGGCGGTCGAGCGAGCCGATGACGTAGGAGAACGCCGCGTAGTCCGAGAGCTCGAGGCGCAGTCGTGCATCGTTCACGAACAGGAAATCGCCGGCGAGGCGCAGCTCGAAGATGCCTTCACGCTCGATGAGGCGGCGCACCACCTTGTACATCTCGGCCAGCGCGTTCTGTACGGTCGCATTCTCGAGCGGATAGATGCGCAGGGACTGCGACGCCGCATGGAACGCGACGACGAACGCGCGGCCGAGTGGCTGCACCATCGTGTCGCTCTGCACGAGCGGCGGTCCGGCGTTCATGCGGACTCCTGGCGCAGGGCCTTGAGCACGGCGTTGCGCACGATCGGGTTCGTCTCGGCGGTCGAGCGCTGCAGCGCCGCGCGCGCGGCGGGTGAGCCGACACGGCCGAGCGCCATGGCCGCGCACGCGCGCATCTCCGGACTCTCCTTGCCGAACAGTTTGCGTCCATTCAGCATCCGGTCGAGCAGCGCGACACTGTCCGCCGTCGCCACCGCACCGTACGCCTCGAAGAACGCGATCTTCTCCGTCAGATCCGCATCGCGCACGATCCGGCTCTCGAGCATCTCCTCGATGCGGGCGCGCGCCGGCGCATAGCGCAGCGTCGCGAGACCGCGGGCGGCCGCCACGCGCACATCGCGATCGCTGTCGCCCAGCGCCTGCTGGATGGCGTCGAGCGCGAGTGACGTGCGTATGCGGATCAGCGACTCGACGACGATCCGGCGCAAGACCGCGTCCGGGTGCTGCAGCAGATTCGCCAGCGCGGGCGCCGACTGCGTGATCGTGAGCTGCCCGGCCAGCCGTGCGGTACCGCGGAGCACGAGCGGATCGCTGTCGCTGAGCAGCGCGACCACACGGTCCCGGTTGGCATTCGCCAGACCCTCGATCGCCGCGCGCAGCCGCTCCTGCAGAGCCGCCACTTCAGTGCGCTCGATCGAGGCGAGCAGAACCGGCATGGCGGCAGGCCCGAGATGCTTCAGGAACACGCCGAGCTCCGTGCCGCTCGGATCGATCGAGCCATCCTCCAGCGACCGCATGAGCTGTGTCAGCACCGCCGGCTCGCTCAGCTCTCCGTACAGTGCTTCCGCCTCCGCGCGGTGCTCCTCGCCCAGCCCGGCACGCTCCAGGATCACGTTCAGCTCGACCAGGATCAGCGTCGCGGATCGCAGGTCGCCGGCGCCCAGGTAGACCGGCACCATCTGCCGCAGGATGCGCATGATCTCCGTGCGCCATTCCAGCACGTCGTCCTCGAGCCGGTCGAACAGACCGTTGAGCACGTCCGTCTTCACGTCACGGTTCCACTCCAGCTCGACTTCCTGCCGCAGGTGCTCCAGCTCCGACGGCTCGAGGAAGTAGAGGGTCTCCTCGAAGTCGTCCCGGTTGATCATGCCCGCGACCGTCGGCTTGCCGGCCTCGACCGCCGGCGGCTGCGGCTCGCCACGGACCGCGCCCGCCGCGTCGTCACGCACCAGCGTCAGCTCCAGGCCGACCAGCTTCGGCGTGGTCGGACGCGGCACCTGCAGCCCTTCCGCCAGCGCGTCCACGTAGCTGTACTGGAAGGACGAGAACTCCTGCTGCCAGAGCAGCGTCACCATGTCATCATCGGTGCGCTGATCCTGCATGCGGGCGCGGTTCACCACGTCCAGGAACCGCTCGATCTCGTCCTCGAAGCCGGGCAGGAACGTGACGAAGCGGATGCCGTCCTTGTAGAACAGGAACGGCATGCTGTCACGACCCTCGCCTGCGGGGAATGTCCGGTTGTACCAGCGGAAGGAATTCTCTTCGATACCGACGGTCAGGGATGGCACCCGGTCCCACAGCTTCGCGAACGCGCTCTCGGTGGCCGCGATGAAGCTGCGATAGACGGGATTGTTCGGCTGGTAGAGGCGCTGCGCCCGCACCGCCTTGTCCAGCATAGTGAAGAGATCGGCCGCTTCCGTAGCGGGAATGGGCGTGTCCGGTCCCACCTCATCGACGCGCGACATTGCCGCGGTCGTGAGATCGAAGGCCGAATTCCCTGTCCCGTCAGGAGGAGGCGTCATGCCGATTCAGATTATCCCTGCTGGTGCGAGGTGCGCTCGGCCACCTCCGCAACATCCTTGTCGCCGCGGCCGCTGAGGCAGATCACGACCGGACCCCGCTCCGACCACTGCCTGCCGTGCTCGAGCAGGTATGCCACCGCGTGGGAGCTCTCGAGCGCGGGGATGATTCCTTCCAGTCGCGCGAGGGCGCGAAACGCCGACAGCGCCTGAGCGTCCGTTACCGTTTCGTACCGGGCGAGCCCCGCGTCCTTCAGGTACGCGTGCTCGGGACCGACGCCCGGATAGTCGAGTCCCGCCGAGACCGAGTGCGCTGCTGCCACCTGGCCGTCGTCGTCCTGCAGGAGATAGCTCATGGCGCCGTGCAGCACGCCCGGCCGCCCCGCCGTCAGAGAAGCGGCGTGACGTTCTCCTTCCAGCCCCTCGCCGGCCGCTTCGACGCCGACCAGCTCGACAGAGGGCTCACCGACGAACGCGTGGAAGATGCCCATCGCGTTCGAGCCGCCGCCCACGCACGCAATCACGGCTGCGGGCAGACGACCCTCACGCTGCAGGACCTGATCGCGTGTCTCACGGCCTATGACGGCTTGAAGATCGCGGACCAGGCGCGGGTAGGGGGCCGGCCCCACGACGGACCCGATAATATAGTGCGTGTCTGCAACAGTCGCTACCCAATCTCGCAGCGCTTCATTCGTCGCATCCTTCAGCGTTCGCGTGCCGGATTCGACGGTGCGCACCTCCGCACCGAGCAGCTGCATGCGGTAGACGTTGAGCGCCTGACGTCGCACATCCTCGGCGCCCATGTAGACGACGCAATCGAGGCCGAACAGCGCGCAGGCCGTGGCCGTCGCTACTCCGTGCTGCCCTGCACCCGTCTCGGCGATGATGCGGCGCTTGCCCATGCGCCGGGCCAGCAGAATCTGACCCAGCGTGTTGTTGATCTTGTGCGCACCCGTGTGGTTCAGGTCCTCGCGCTTCAGATAG
>DATHUY010000137.1 GCA_035461765.1 Longimicrobiales bacterium | reverse complement strand
GGTTGCATTCCCGCTCACGCGCGTGCCGCCACTGCTCGGGCGGCCGCTCGTGGAAGCGGACGCTGCGCCCGGCGCGGAGAACGTGGCGGTGATCGGCTATGAACTCTGGCGCAGCCGCTTCAACGCGGACCCCTCGATCATCGGCCTCACCGTGCAGCTCAGCCGGGTGCCCATGACGGTGGTGGGCGTTATGCCGGAGAAGTTTGAGTTTCCAGTCAACCACCAGATCTGGACGCCGCTGCGGCTGACCGAGACGCTGCCGCTCGACGGTCCGCCGATCCGCATGTTCGGACGGCTGCGCGATGGCGTGTCGCTGGAGGCGGCGCAGGCGGAGCTGGCGTCGGTCGGCGTGCGCATGGCGAGCGCAAATCCCGCGACGCACGAGCAGCTGCGGCCGCGTGTACTCGCGTACGCGGCGCCCCCGGATAACGCGGCAGGGTCACTCGGCTCGCTGGTCATTGGCAATCTGTTCATCTGGGTGGTAATGCTCATTGCGGGCACGAACGTGGCCACGCTGATGTTCGCGCGTACGGCGCTGCGCGAGTCGGAGATCGTGGTGCGCAATGCGCTCGGCGCTTCCCGCCTGCGCGTTATGGGTCAGCTGTTCGTCGAGTCGCTCGTGCTGAGTCTCGTTGCCGCTGCAGCCGGCGTCGCGCTCGCGATGGGCTTCATGCAGTACGCGCGGGCGAACTTCGCGTCGGACGTGGACTGGCCATTCTGGTGGGACATCAGCCTCAGCCTGCCTACCGTGCTCTACACGGGGCTGATCGCTGTCGGCGTTGCCGCGATCGTTGGCCTGCTGCCGGCGATCCGGGCGACGGGACCGCGCGTGCAGACGGCACTGCGCAGCATCGGCGGCGGCGGCACGCAGATGCAGATCGGGCGCGTATGGTCCGGGCTGATCATCTTCCAGGTGGCGCTGTCGGTGCTCGGGTTGCCGATCGCGATCGCGTTGACGGGTGAGCAGCTGGCGCAGTCGCGCCTGCGCGCCGCGTTCGACGCCACGCCGTATCTCACGTTCCGCCCCGATCTCGATGCCGACGAGGTGGGCGGTGAGAATCCGGATCTGCCGGCACGCATGATGGCGCTGGTCGGCGAGCTCGAGCGCCGGCTCGAGGCCGACCCGGAAGTCGTCGCGGTGACGTTTGCGGACGCGCTGCCCGCCCAGAACTGGCCACCCGCACAGGTCGAGGTCCAGCGCGGGACGGAGCCGGCTGTCATCGTCGACACGAACCTGGAGAACGATGAGGTTCTCATGTCCGCGGTCGATGCCGGCTTCTTCGAGGCGTTCCGGGCACCCGTGACAGCGGGCCGCTCGTTTCACAGTGGCGACATCGGCTCGACGCACGCCGTCATTATCATCAACGAGTCGCTCGCGAGGAGCATCGGCGGCAATCCGCTCGGCGTGCGCCTGCGCCTCGTATCCCCGAATCTGGAACAGGAGCCTGGCCCGTGGCTCGAGGTGGTGGGCGTTGTGCGGGACCTCGGGCTCAATCCGACGGCAGGCGGTGAATCGGACCTGATGTACACGCCGGCTTCCGTCGCGTCGCTGCCGGCGTCGCCGAACGTCATCGTGCGCGTGCGGGGCGACGCGGCCGGGTTCGAGCAGAAGCTGCGCGCGACTTCGGCCCAGGTCGCGCCGGACCTCCGCCTCTATGACATCATGACGCTCGAGGAAGCGATCCGGCTCGACGCGTTCGACGGTGTCCTCATGACTGCGAGCATCGTGATCCCCGTGCTGCTCGTGCTCCTGCTCTCCGCGGCCGCACTGTTCGCGCTCATGTCCGTGGCGGTCGCACGCCGCACACGCGAGATCGGTATCCGGCTCGCGGTCGGTGCGAGCCCGCGCGCGCTCCTGGCCGCACTCTTCAAGCGGGCGGCGCTGCAGATCGGTGCGGGCGTCGTCGTCGGCAACCTGCTCGTGATCGCACTGATGTCGGTGATCGTGGAGGAGGCCAGTGTGGTGCCGACGGCGCTGCCGATGCTTGCCGCGTCGCTCATCATGGTGATCGTCGGCATTGCGGCATGCTTCGTTCCCGCAAGACGCGCGCTGAGGGTGCAGCCAACGGAGGCGCTGAGTGGGGCGCAGTAGCTCTGATCGAGACGGCCGGATCGATCGAGAGACGGTTTGATCAACAGCGCGCGGCGTCAGCGCCGCGCGTTCTCATTCCCGGAGCATGTCATGACGTGGTTCCAGGCCGCCCGCGCCAGCGGGTTCAGCGGACTGTCACTCGACCTGAAGCTGGGCTTCCGCATGCTCGTGAAATACCCCGGGCTCACCCTCGTCGGTGGCCTGGCGATGGCGTTCGGCATCTGGTTCGGAGCCGTCACCTTCCAGATGTTCGGCCTCGTGACGAGCACGAAACTGCCGCTCCCGGACGGCGATCGCATCGTGAAGATCCAGAACTGGGATTCGAAGGAGCTCGAGGACGAGGATCGGGTGCTGTACGACTACCAGCTCTGGCGCTCCGCGCGGTCGATCACGGACCTCGGTGCCTATCGCGACGCGAGCGCCAACCTGGTAGGCGCGGACGGCAGCGCGCAGCCCGCGGTGGCGGCGGAGGTCACGGCGTCCGCGTTCCGCATTGCTCCTGAGCGTGCGCTGCTCGGCCGTGTACTCGACGAATCGGATGAACGCGCGGGCGCGGCGCCCGTGGTGCTGCTCGGCCACGAGATGTGGACGCGGCGATTCAATCACGACCCACTGATCGTCGGACGCGACGTGCAGATCGGAAACAGCTTCGCGACGGTAGTCGGTGTGATGCCGGAAGGGTATGCGTTTCCCGTAGCGCACGAGCTCTGGCTGCCGCTGCGCACGGATGTCGCTGGCGTTGAGCCGCGGAGCGGCGCCGCCATCACGGTCTTCGGCCGACTCGCTCCCGACATGACGTTCGAGAACGCGCAGGCGGAGCTGACGGCGATCGGCGAGCGGCTCGCCGCGGAACATCCGACTACGCACGCCCAGCTCCAGCCGCACGTGATCCCGTACGCGCAGACGTCGGTACAGAACGCCGGCATGAACGTGGTGATGGCGCTGGCCTACTTCTTCGTCCTCGCGCTCGTCGTGGTGGTGTGCAGCACGGTGGCACTGCTCCTGTTCGCGCGTGCGGCTTCGCGGGAGTCGGAGATTCTAGTTCGCAGCGCGCTGGGCGCGAGCCGTCGACGCATCATGATACAACTCTTCGCTGAGGCACTGGTGCTCGCCGGCGTCGCCACGGTGGTTGGGCTGGGTGCGGCGCAGCTGGCGCTGACGCGCTGGGGCGAGCCATATCTTGAGATGAACATGGGGCTGCTGCCCTTCTGGTACGACTTCAATCTGTCGCCGAGGACGATCGGATACGCGATCGCGCTCGCGGTCATCGGGGCGGTGGTGGCAGGGGTGATGCCGGCGCGGAAGATCACACGCGGGCTGGGGGCGCGGCTTCGCGCGGGAACCGCCGGCGGTGGTGGCGTGAGCTTCGGCGGCGTATGGACGGCGGTCATCGTCACGCAGGTCGCGCTCACCGTCATGTTGCCGTCGGTCGCGATGATCGTGCGCGGCGAGAGCAACCGTATCATGTCGTACGATGTCGGTTTTCCCATGCAGGAGTACCTCGGCGTGAGCCTCGGCATCGACAGTCCGGAGGAAACGCCGACACCCGAGACGATCGCCGCAGAGAACGCGCGGGTCAGCACCTCGCTGGAGGCGCTCCGCCGACGGCTGGAAGCAGAGCCGGATGTTGCCGGCGTGACATTCGTCGACGCGTTGCCCCTGGACGGTCATGTCCATCGGCGCCTCGAAGTGGAGGCCCTCCCGGAAAACCCATCCTCCGTGGTGACAACGGCAGTGATCGATCCGTCGTACTTCGCCGTGCTGCAGGCGCCAATCATATGGGGCCGCGCGTTCAGTGGCGCGGACCTCTCTCCGGACGCTCACGTGGTGATCGTCGATCAGGGATTCGTGGACCTCGTGATGGGCGGGCGGAATCCGGTCGGTCATCGCGTGCGCTTCCGCTCGTCGCAGACGTCCGACACGAGCGCGGTCCAGCAGCCATGGTACGAGATCGTCGGTCTGGTGAAGGAGCTCGGCATGGGGAGCGCCGCACAGTCGCAGCGGCCGGCGGGCGTGTACCTGCCCGCCGTTCCGGGAAGCCAGGGCGCCCTCAACCTGATCGTGCATGGCCGCGGGGACCCACTGGCGCTCGCACCACGCGTTCGCCAGCTGGCGACGGCAGTCGACCCGGCGATCCGGGTCGAGCAGATGACGCGTCTCGACCAAGTGGTGACTCCACTGCTCTGGTTCCTCGGCCTGTGGATGAAGATCATCATCGGTCTTACGGCGGTCACCCTTCTGCTCTCGCTGTCAGGGATCTACGCAGTGCTGTCGTACATCGTCGCCCGCCGTACGCGCGAGATCGGGGTGCGCGTGGCACTGGGTGCGACCGCGCGGCGGGTGATTACGGCCATCTTCAGGCGCCCGCTGATTCAGGTCGCCATGGGTGTAATCGCGGGAAGCGGCCTGATCGCCCTGGCGTCGGTCGGCATTCAGAACACGACCCAGTTCAGCGGGACCGAGACCGGGGGTCTGACGCCCGCCGGTGTTGCGCTGCTCATCGGCTACGCGATCCTCATGCTCGGCGTGTGCATGCTCGCCTGCGTCGTACCGACCCTTCGCGTGCTCCGACTGCAGCCGACCGAAGCACTGAGGGCGGACTGACGTCGACCCACACTCCCGGTGGATCCTCCCGACCTTGATCTCGCAGGTCGGACTGGATCCGGCGCACCACTTCGCGTCGGTTCGGCCGCTACCACGTGGTGGGCGGCAGCATCTGTTTCGAATGCGGGAAACGCCTTCCCATGACCGGCCGCTCGTCGACTCGAGTACGGAACGTCAAGTGGGTGATATCCAACGAGTTAGCGGGACCAGTCGCGTGGCACGATCCTCGTCTCCGTCGACTCATCCTGCGCCAGGCGAACGTCATCAGGAGCTGGCAGATGAAGATGATGAAGTCGGTGTGCACGGCTGCCATGGTGGCTGCCCCTGCGCTGATATGGGCGGCCTGCACGACCCCCGTGCAGTTCGCCCCCGGCGTTGCGACTATCGATCGCGACGACATCGCGGGGACGGTGACGGGGGCGAGCGGCCCCGAAGCGGGGGTGTGGGTGATCGCCGAGACCTCCGACCTTCCGACGAAGTTTGCCAGGATCGTGGTGACCGACGACCAGGGGCGCTACCTCCTCCCCGACCTCCCGCAGGCGAGCTACGACATCTGGGTGCGCGGATACGGGCTGGTCGACTCGCCGAAGCAGCGGACGGAACCCGGGACGATGCTGGACCTGCAGGCGACCGCAGCGCCGAATGCGCGCGCCGCGGCGGAGTACTACCCGGCCGGGTACTGGTACTCGCTGCTCCAGGTGCCGGCCGAGAGCGAGTTCCCGGGAACTGGCCCCGAGGGTAACGGGATCCACCCGGTATTCAAGACTCAGGCGGAGTACCTCCGAATAGTGAAGAACGGCTCCTGCATGGGCTGCCACCAGATGGGGAGCAAGGGGACGCGCGAGCTGCACCCCGCGCTCGGCAGCTTCGAGTCGTCGGTGAAGGCGTGGGAGCACCGGCTGAAGGTCGGTCAGGCCGGAGGGGCGATGGCTCCCATGGTGAATCAGATGGGAGCACGCACGCTGCGGATGTTCGCGGACTGGACAGACCGGATCGCGGGGGGCGCGGTCCCTCCCGCGCCGCCCCGCCCGCAGGGGATCGAGCGGAACGTCGTCATCACGCTCTGGGACTGGGCGGACCCGAAGGCGTACCTGCACGACCTGGTCTCGACCGACCGGCGCAATCCCACCGTCAATGCCAACGGCCCGGTCTACGCTGTGCTCGAGGCGAGCGCCGACTACATGCCGGTGCTTGACCCGAACACTCATACCGCGACCCGCGTCCCTGTCACGCTCCGCGACTCCAGCGCCGGGCCGGTTGCGCCGCAGCAGGTCGCCGTGCCCTCGCCGTACTGGGGAAATGAGGCGATCTGGACCAGCCGGGCGAACGCACACAACCCGATGCTCGACGAGAATGGGCGCGTGTGGATCACCTCCAGGGTTCGGCCGCCGCCCAACCCGGCCTTCTGCAGGGAGGGGTCGAGCCATCCATCGGCCCGGCTCTTCCCGCTCGACGCCTCGGGCCGCCACCTGGCGGTTTACGACCCCGTGACGAAGGAGATGAAGCACGTCTCCACCTGCTTCGGCACGCACCACCTGATGTTTGCAGAGGACGCCAACAATACACTCTGGACGAGCGGCGGCGGGCCGGTGGTGGGGTGGCTGAACACCAGGCTCTGGGACCAGACTGGCGATGAGGAGAGTGCGCAGGGTTGGACCGCATTGATCCTGGACATCAACGGGAACGGCCGCCGCGACGAGTACGTGGAGCCGAACGCGCCCGTGGATCCCACCAGGGACAAGCGCCTGCAGCCGGGGCAGTATGGCGGCGGGGTGTACGCGCTGTCGCCGGCGCCGGACGGTTCGGTGTGGGGAACGACATTCGGGTTCCCCGGCGCGCTCATCCGGCTGAGCCCGGGCGCGAATCCTCCGGAAACCGCGCTCACGGAGGTGTTCGAAGTACCGTGGAACAACCCGGCCGTCGCGAACCATGGCTTCTCCCCCCGCGGCGGTGACGTGGACCGGAACGGCGTGTACTGGGTCGCCATGGCGAGCGGGCACATGGCCAGCTTCGACCGCCGCAAGTGCCGCGGTCCCCTGAACGGCCCCACCGCCACCGGCCAGCACTGTCCGGAGGGGTGGACCTTCTACGCCGAGCCCCTCCCGCAGCTCGGCAACGTTACCGGACCCGGGAGTGGGGAGGGGAGCTACTTCACCTGGGTGGATCAGTTCAACACGCTCGGCCTCGGTGAGAACGTCCCGATCAACACCGGGAACCAGTCCGAGGGACTCCTCGTCCTCAAGGACGGGGAGTGGGTCGTTCTTCGTGTCCCCTATCCGATGGGTTTCTACACCAAGTGGCTCGACGGCCGTATTGACGATCCGGACGCCGGCTGGAAGGGGCGCGGTCTCTGGGCCGCGATCAGCACCCGCACCCCCTTCCACATGGAGGGCGGGAAGGGGGTCACAAGCAAGGCGATCCGGTTCCAGCTCCGGCCGGACCCGCTGGCGAGGTAGTGCGATGCCGCTCACGTCGCGTCACACGGTGTGACTCCCAGACAACTTTCGTGCCTGAGGAAGCCATTGCACGGACTCGACGCATCGCCTTATGTTGGACGAGGCTCGGGAAAAGTCACGGAGCGGACCTTCGTCGCCGGGCTAAGCCCTGCCATCCCACCGGCTGGTACCCATGGATGCCATCGTCCACCGTCTCGCAGCCGTCATGTTTGCGGATATCGTGGGCTATTCAGGCCTTGCCGCTCGGGATGAGAACGCCGCGGTACGGCTGGTCGGAATATTCCACGAGACCGCGCGCGGGGAGATCGAGCAGGGCGGTGGCCGCCTGGTCCAGTTCATTGGCGATGCGGCCTTCGCCGAATTCACCAGCACCGATCAGGCGGTTCGAACAGCCCTGGCCCTACAGGCTTCGTTCCCTGCCAACGCGGAGGACGCCGGCCTTACCGGCCAGCTCCGCATCGGCGTGCACGTCGGAGACGTGGTCAGCGGGCCGGACGGCGACCTCTTCGGTGATGGCGTCAACGTAGCGTCGCGACTCCACCGCGAGGCCGACCCGGGCCAGGTCTATGTGAGCCAGGACGTCTGGCGCCAGATTCGGCAGCGACCAGGTTTCCACTGCGAGTCCGTCGGGGAGCGTCGGCTCAAGGGTATCCCCGGCTCTATCTGGGTTTTCGCCGTGGAGGTCGCGCGCGACGACCATGGCGGGGTCTCCAACTACACTGCGCCGGCACGGGCTCCCGCCCGGATCTCGAGACTGCTCTCAACCGGCCTGATCTACCTCTCCGCATCCGCGGTCATCTTCGTGGCGACGTCCGTGATCACCGACGGCTTTCAGTTGCCGTCCTGGGTCATTCCGGGCGCCATTCTGCTGCTGGTCATCGGGCTCCTCGTCGTGCTGTCCACGTCCTGGGCTCAATCCCGGCCGGGCTGGGAGCGCCGGGTGGGGCAGCCGTCGGCGTGGCAGCTCAACTGGTCCGGACTCGTGGAGTCGATCGAAAATCGCCGGATCCCGGCGCTCACCTGGACGCGCGCAATCCTTGGCGGCGTGGTTGCCTTCGCCGTGTTGTTCGGCCTCGCCGCGATCTACGTGCAGGCGGGGGGCCGGCTACCGTTCCCCAGGCCGGCCGTAGCCTATGCCGACCCGGAGCCGGCGGTCGCAATTCTTCCGTTCGTCGCAGAGGGTGCGGACCCGGAGCTGTGGGGCGAGGGAATCCTGGACCTGCTCTCGGTCGCCCTCGACGAGATCGCGGGCGTGCGGGTGATTGATCCTCGCGCCGTGCTGAGTCGGTCGGCGGGGGAGCGGATCCATGACGCGGAGGCGGCCATCCGGGTCGGTGCGGCGCTCAGTGCGAAGTACGCCGCGACGGGCAGCGTGGTGGCATCACCCGGGGAGATCCTGCTCACAGCCGATGTCTACGACGTTCGCACTCGCGAGCAGCTGACACCGGTGACGGCGCGCGGTGCAGCGGACAGCCTGCCGGCGATCGTCGAGTCGCTGGCGCGCCAGATCGCGAGCCAGACGGAGATCGGAACCCGGGAGAGCGCGGCGCTCGATTTCCGCCGGATCACGACCGGGTCGGTCGATGCCCTGAAATTCTACCTGCGAGGCGAGCGACATCTGCGGCGCTCGGAGTGGAACCGGGCCATGGCGGAGTACGAACGAGCGATCGAGGCCGATTCGGCTTTTGCGCTCGCGTTCTATCGACTGGCGCTCGCCAACGACTGGAACGCTGCCCGCCACTTCCCGCGTCAGAGCGAGTATATCGAGCGTGCTTCCCGCTACGCCGGTAACCTCCCGCGACGCAGCAGGCTCGTAATAGAGGGGTATGCCCAGCTCGCGGGCGGTTCCCAGGCGGCCATCAGCACGCTCCAGGAGATGGTCGCGCTGTATCCCGACGACGTGGACGGCTGGTTCCTGCTCGGCGATGCCTACTATCACCTGTTGTACCGCACCCGTCCCGACCGTGTCGAGTTCCGGGACGCGATGGGCAGGGCCATTGCGCTGGATTCGACGTTCGCCCCCGCGTATGTCCACCTGATGGAAGACGCCTACGCGCGTCGTGACACGGCCAGCCTCAGCCGATGGATCGCGGGGCTGCGCGCCGCCGAGCCGAGCAGTCCGCTGCTCGCTGGTTACGATTGGGCCGCGGCCCTGCGTCCCGAGACCTCACCGGCGGAGGCCGGGGAGGACGCCGGCAGGCAGGAGGCGGTCGGGGAGCGGTTACCGCCGAGGCAGGCCACGCCGCCGCGCGCCACGCCTGATCGCCCGGCCGAGCGCGAACCGGCGCCCGCCTCGATCCAGCCCCTGGGCGTCGATACAGTCACGCCCGCGCGGCAGAGGGCCACGGTGGACAGCCCGCGCGTCTCGACGCCCCCGCCGGCGCCGCCGGCCTCACAGGCGGAGCCCCAGCCCACCGGTCCATCCCCGAGTGCGATCGCGGAGGGCGTTCTTGCCCGACTGAAGGCCGCCATCGAACAGGAGGATCTGCGGGCAATTCGCACGGTCTGGACCACGCTGACGGCACAGGAGAGCGAATCCTTCCGTGTGCTCTTCGGTGCCGTGCGCGACCTCTCCGTGAGCTACCACGTTCAGGGTGTGGACAGCATGAACGGGCGGATCCAGGTCCGCGTGCAGACCACGTACACGTTCTACAACGAGCGCGAGCAGCAGCAGGCCCGATCGAGCACCAATCAGGTGTTCGACCTGGCCCGGCAGGGTGACGGCTGGGTGATTGCCCGGTAGCGCCGCGTCAGTGCGTGTACTGAAGTCCGAGGGTCGGAATCGCCTGGGACCGCAGACCACCGTCATTCAGCGGAACCAGCACATTGGCGATGAGCACCAACCCGCCCGCCGTGCTGAACTTGAATCCGATCGATCCATCGAGGATATCGTCCCGACGGTCCGGGATGTTGGTCCGTAGCACCTCGCGGCGGAACGGCGCCTCGAGCTGATACGGCTCCGGGAAGACCACCGGCGACTCTTCGACCCCGAACCTGCCCAGCAGGTCGACCGCCAGGGTGGCCCAGCTGCCCATTCGCTGCTCGAAACCCGCCGCCAGCTCGACCGCGTCCTGACTCAATTCCGCGGCGCGATAGGCGTAGCCGACGTTTACGTGGGGAGCGAAGTCGCCGTGACGTGACGAGGCGATGAACAACCCGCGTGCGCTGATCTCGCCCGTGCCCAGGAAATCCTCCTGCCGGCCGGTCGGCGCCCTGACGTCCGCCAGCAGAGCCGCCGACAACCGCTCTCCATGAAGGATCCGCAGCTTGGTACGCAGCGCGACATCTCCTATCCCGGTGGTGGCGTGGCTCGAGCGCGCACGGGTCTCCAGGACCGGCGCTTCCTGCGAGCCGCCGAAGAAATGAACGACACTCGTGTCGAACACCAGGGCCGTGGCTGTCGAGGTCCCATCCAGCTCGAAATGAATTACCGGGATCGCGACGCTGACATCAAGCCAGTCGGTAATACCAACGGCTGCGGAAAATGCGTAGATCTGCGCGTTCAGTCCGATGTCGAGCTCCAGCTCGAGGACATCGTTCTCGAAGTAGGGCACGCCCGCAAGGCTGCAATCGCCCGTGAAGATGACATCGCAGTTGGGGAAGTCGACGTTCTCGTGCACGAAGTTGAGCTGCAGCCGGTCGAGCGGGACGCCCCGCAGCTTGTTGAAACTGAGCATCGAGAAGTTGACGCCAACATCGAAGCGGCCCCGACCCAGGGTCTGCGCCCGCTCGGCAAAGACCGGCCCGAAGCTGCTCGACGTCGGCGTCGGCACGCCCTCGACGAATGTGAACGTCACGCTGCTCACGGTGGCGCTCAGAGGGAAGTTGGCCACGTTCGCCGCGATGGAGTTGTTGAGGAACACGAGGAGCGCGCCGTTGGCCTCCGACGCGTCAGGGATGTAGTGGTCGCCATGGACGGCGGTGCTCGGCAGACCCGCGGAGCCGGACAGGAAAAGCGGGCTCGTGCCATCGCCGAAGATGAACAGTTCACGCAGCGCCCTCTCCATCGACTGTGCGTTCAGGGCGGGCGTGGCCCCGAGAGAAAGGACGAACGAGAGAACTACGCTGCGTCGCAGGGACATGACTCCGCTCCAGTCAGGGGACAGGAAAGGTCCGTCTACAGGTAGTGCCGGGCCGACCCGGGGGCAACACCGTTCCGGCGTAGTGCATGCGCGCTCTTGCAGTGAGCGAGATGCGCGGGCCGCGGCTGCCGTTATGGGCAACCGCTGGTTATTCGCGGGCTGTGCTCGGCGGAGTCACTCGAGGCTCGAGCGGAATCCGCACGCTGAATGTCGTGCCCACACCCACACGGCTGTCGACGTCGATGGTCCCGCCATGGCGTTCCACGGCAGAACGGACCTGGCTCAGCCCGAGCCCGGTGCCGCCCGTCTTCCCGCGTGTGAAGCGACGTTCGAAGATGCGACCCTGCTGCTCGATCGGAATGCCGCACCCGGTGTCGGCTATGGAGAATGCCACACAGTCGCCCTCCCGCCCCACGTGGAGCCTGACGGTGCCGCCATCAGAGGGCAGCGCCTCGACGGCGTTGCGCAGCAGGTTGACGAGCGAGCGCACCAGCTCGCGCCGCTCGCATACGAGCTCGCCATCGTACTCGACACGGGTATCGAATGTGACGGGTCGCGCACGCAGCACACCCTGTAGCTCGTTGCAGACGTCATCGATGAGCTCTGCGACCGCCACCTTCTCCTCGACCCGGGGAGCTTCGCCACGGATCTCGGCCAGCAGTGCGTCCAGGCTCTCGAGCGCATGGGCGGACGTGCGGTCGATCATGCGGACGAAGCGGAGCAGTTGCTCCCGGTCGGTATGCTCCTCCAGAAGCAACTCTTCGAGCAGTTCGGCGGCGTTACGGATGGTGGCGAGCGGACTGCGCGTGTCGTGGGCTATCATGCCGATCGCCGCACCAATCTCTCGAAACTTGTCGGAGTCGCCGAGGTAGTCGGCGAGATTCCCGTTGACCTGGCGCAGATGCTCGATACCTGCCTGCGCAATGGCCTGTGTGAGCTCGAGCGGGACGATCCGCTGAATTCGCTCGAATTCAGGCCGCGCGATGACGCATGTGCGTGTGGCAGTGGTCGCCGTCGCGCGGCCCGAGCGAGGCGCATCGGTGTAGAGGGCCAGCTCGCCGAAGAACCTGCCCGGTCCTATGAAGCCGAGCGTCTCGTGATTGCCACCCGACGTGGTCTTGGAGATCCGAACGAGTCCTTTCTCGACGAGATAGCACTCTCCGCCCTTCGAACCCTCCTCGAAGATGATCTCGCCGGCAGCGAAGTTCCGGACCGCCGGTTCGAGACGCAGCGTTTCGAGGAGCTCGGGCGCGATGGCGCCGAACAGTGCATTCTGCCGATACGGCACGACCTCGGCCGAGTACATATCCGCTCCGTGCTGCTGGTGATGCGTCACGCCACCGTCGATCGAACTTCGAACGCGCCCAGGGCGGCCTCGCTGCGACCGCCTGGATTCACGCCAGGCGATCCACGCCTGAGACGGTCGCGAGGATGTCGCGCAACGCTGCATCGCCCCGGATTTCGTCCAGCAGCGGCTCGACGTTCGCATATGCGAGCTGGGGAGACCGCTCTGCCGCCGCGCGGCGAAGCCAGTCACGGGCTGCTGCGGGCTCCGCGCCGGCGAGCGCCGCGACCGCCATGAACCAGGGCGATACGTAGGTGTGCACGCGCCTTGCCACCAGCTCGGCGAGGATGTTCTCGGCCCCTCCACGCTTCCCCGCAGCGCGCAATGCGATGGCGAGCGGGGCGAGCGTACCACTGCTGCGCTCCGACAGCTCCGCGGCCGTCTCGAGTTCGTGTACGGCTTCGTCCGGCCGGTCCAGCTGGAGAAGTGCCAGACCCAGGGCGAGGCGGGCGGACGCGAAGGACGGCTCCAGCGTCAGCACCGAACGATACTCTGCGGTGGCGCGCTCCGGACGGCGGCCGTAGTAGTGAACCCAGCCAATGGTGGTGTTCACGATCAGTGAGAGCGGATCCTGCTCGCGGGCGCGCAGCGCTGAGCGGAGGGCTTCTTCGTCGCGGCCGCGCCATGCGAGCAGCAGCGCATACCGCTGATGCGCGACGATGCACGACGCGTCAAGCTCGACAGCGCGAAGAAATGCCGCCTCGGCCGTAGTCCAGTCAAGCGCGACCTGCGCGGCAAGCCCGAGCGAGGCATGCGCCTCGGCCAGTCCGTCATCGAGCGTCACGGCCTTGCGAGCCGCGGCCAGCGCAAGCGGGAGCGTCTGGTTCGGATCGGCCGCGCCGTGATCGAGCATGATGGAATAGCAGTCCGCGAGGCCTGCGTGGGCGAGAGCGAACTGCGGGTCGGACGCAGTCGCCGCCCGCAAACGTTCGATCGCTGTGCGTAGCCCGGCCGGGGTCCTCCGGTTCCAGAAGAAGCGACCCTGAAGATACAGACTCCACGCCTCAGCGTTCGCCGTATTCGGACGCACGAGCGCGCCCGCGGCGATGACGCTGCCGGGACGCAGCACTGCGACAATGCTGCGCGCGATGTCCTCCTGAAGCGCGAGGATGTCGCCGAGTGGACGATCGAACGTCTGGGACCAGATCTGATAGCCGTCCTGCACGTCGGTGAGTTGCACCGCGATTCGAACACGCGTGTCGACAATGCGCACGCTCCCCTCTACCGCGGCGTCCACCCCCAGCTGTCGCCCGATCTCCCTGATGTCGATACCGCGGTTGCTGAACGCGAAAGACGATGTGCGCGCCGCCACACGCAGGCCCGGAATGCGCGCCAGCGCCCCCATCAGCTCCTCCGTCATTCCATCGCTGATGTACTGCGTATCCCCATTGCTGCTGAGATTCGCGAACGGTAGCGCAACGATCGTCCGGATCGGCCGGGGCTCTGCCGAGTCGCGCACCTCGGCCGGTCGATCGTGTGTACGCTCCACCCCATGTGGAGTGATGTCGAATGCCCACGCGAGCGCCACCGCAACTGGAAAGCCGATCAACAGCAACGCCATCACCAGAGTAACGCTCCAGGCCGGCAGGCCGAGATTCGGGAACATCGTTTCCGCCACCTGCGACATGATCCAGGTCGCAAGCAGGTATACGACGGCGACACGGATGACCTGACGCCGTTGAAGTTCCGAGATGAGAGAGAAGGGCCAGCGACGTGGTGCGTCCATGCACCTGCGGGGAAACGTGTCGGGCGGCGCGGTTGAGCCTTCCGCCATGGCAGAGTCGTGATCCTATTATGGTCCCGCCGTCAGGCACGGTGCAAGTCCGGCCTTGTCAGCGCACTGTCAGCCAGGCGCGGGGCGATCGCGCTCGGCGCCTCGGAAAGGTGGGCGAGCAGCTCTTGTCGGTCGGCCGCCGTCCGGCTAGGATCGCGCATCACCTCAAACATCCCGGAGGCTTTCATGACCCGAGGTCTCGCCGCTGCCGCGCTTCTCTGCATCGCGATGGCCGTCGCACCTGCGGCCGCGCAGCAGGTGCCCACGCCTGCGTCGCACTTCGGTTTCGAGCCCGGCACGGACCGCCGGATCGCCGACTGGGATCAGCTGGTCGCCTATTATGAGAAGCTAGCGCGCTCGAGCCCGCGCGTGACGCTCGACACGCTCGGTACCACGACAATGGGCCGGCCGTTCGTGATGCTGACGGTGACGAGTCCTGAGAACCATGCGCGTCTCGGGGAGCTGCTCGTGATGCAGCAGAAGCTGGCGGACCCGCGCACGATCGCTGACGACTCCGAGCTCGAGCGACTCCTGACGGATGCACGCACGGTCGCGCTCATCACGCATGCCATCCATTCCACCGAGGTGGGTAGCGCGCAGACGGCGGCGCGGCTGCTGCACCGGCTGGCATCGTCGAACGATGCCGAGATCCTGGAGATCCTCGACAACGTGATCCTGCTCGACATCCCGTCGCTGAACCCCGACGGGACAGACTGGGTGAGCGAGTTCTACATGCAGAACGTCGGCACGCAGTTCGAGGGCAGGGCACCGCCGTGGCTGTATCAGTTCTACGTGGGACATGACAACAACCGCGACTGGTACGCCTTTACACAGAAGGAGACGCAGCTCACGATCGAGCATGCGCACAACGTCTGGCGGCCGCACATCGTGCACGACATTCACCAGATGGGCGGTAACGGCGCGCGCATCTTCTTTCCGCCCTACATCGATCCCGTGGAACGCAACGTCGACCCCGCGATCGTTTCGGCTTTGAATCAGCTCGGCTCGTTCATGGCGGCCCGTTTGACTGCGGAAGGGAAGCCTGGTGCGGTGATCAATGCGATCTATGATGCGTTCACGCCGGCGCGTGCGTACCAACACTACCACGGGGGCGTGCGCATCCTGAGCGAGACGGCATCGGCAGAGCTGGCGACGCCGGTGACGATCCCGGCCGAGCGCGTGCGCGGCGGCCGCGCCTACGATGCGGCAACCGCGAGCTGGAATTATCCGCTGCCGTGGGAAGGCGGCGCGTGGGGCCTGGGCGACATCGTTGACTACATGGAGAGCGGAGCGCTCGCGCTGCTCGTGAACGCCGCACGCAACCGACCGTTCTGGGTCGAGAATTTCTACAGGATCAATCGCCGCGCCGTGGAAGGCTGGGAGAGCTGGCCGGAAGCATGGGTGATCCCGGCGGATCAGGCGAATGAGATCGGGCTCTCGCACGTGCTCCGCATTCTCACGATGGCGGACGTGGAAGTGCATCGTGCCACTGCGCCGTTCGCGGCCGCAGGACGACAGTTCGCCGCGGGCGCGTACGTCATCCCGATGAAGCAGCCGTACGCCTCCTTCGCGCAGACGATGCTGGAGGTGCAGGAGTATCCCGACCTCCGCGAGTACCCGGGCGGTCCGCCGCGGCGGCCGTACGATGTAACGGCGCACACGCTGCCGCTCCTGATGGATGTCGAGGCACATGCGGTCGAGCAGTGGAGCGCCGGCGCGCCAGCGTTGTCCGCACCGATCGCACAGGTCGAATGGCAGTTCCAGCTGCCGCCCGCGCTCGCCGACGGGAATCCTCCGCGGATCGCGCTCTACAAGTCCGCGCAGGAGTCGATGGAAGCGGGCTGGACACGCTGGGTGTTCGACATGCATGGCCTGCGCTACGACACGCTGAAGGATGCGCGCGCGCGGCAGGGCGATCTGCGTCGCGACTACGACGTGATCGTGCTCCAGTCGCAGAACGCCGAGTCCATTCGCGAGGGCCACGACTCCGGGTCCCTGCCGGAGCAGTATACCGGCGGACTGGCCGACGCGGGCGTCGCGGCGCTAAGTGAGTTCGTGCGTGCCGGCGGTCGCCTTGTCGCGATTGAGGAAGCGACCGAGTTCGCCGCGGAGCTGTTCGACCTGCCGGTGACGAGCAGCGTCGAGGATCTTGAACCGCAGGACTTCTACGTACCGGGATCGATCCTGCGCCTCGATGTCGCTAGCGAGGACCCGCTTGCGGGCGGTGTAGGTGATGAAGTACACGCGTGGTACTGGGGCGATTCGCGCGCGTTCGATGTGACAGGCCGCGACATCCGGATCATTGCCCGCTACGCGGCTGAGGATCCGAAGGTATCGGGCTGGATCCTGGGTCCGGAGCACATTGCGGGCAAACCAGCGCTCGTCAGTGCTCCGGTGGGTCAGGGTTCGGTGGTGCTCTTCGGCTTCCAGCCGAACTACCGCGGCCAGACCATCGCTACATGGCCGCTGCTGTGGGCGGCACTCACGCCCTGAGCAGCGGCCGGCGAGGCCGCGCTCGTCAGTTCGACCGGGCGGCGCTGATGCCGTGGGCGTCCATGCGCCGAATCACCCTCGTCACCTCGACCAGGGCGGGACGATTCCGTTCATGCGGGCGTACGCGATAGACTGGCCGAGATGCTCGTTCATGTGCGCGACCAGCTGGACGAGCACGGCGTACCGCTGAACGTCACGGCCGTAGAGCTGTGTCATCTGCGCGAGATCCGCGCTCGTCATGGACGACACAGCATCGCGCACGTACGTCTGTGACTGTTCGAGCGCACGTACCACCTGCTCCTTCGCACGCACCGCTTCCATGCTGCCGAGGTCGATCCCCGCCGGCGCGGCGACGCCCATGTTCTGACTCGGATACGCATAGTTGTAACGCGCCACGTGCATGAACACGTGACCCACTTCCATCACGCCCTCGCCCGGCGACCACGTGAACTTGTCCGCCGGCATCGCCTCTGCCAGCGCGATGAACTTGCGCATGGACATGTCGAAGTGCATGAGCAGCTCCGTGCGCATCGCGTCGTCCGCGGCGGCCGCGGCCGGCGCAGGGGCTGCCTGGGCGCGGAGGGAGGCGGGGAGTGCAGGGAGCATGGCTATCATTGTGGCGGTGCAAATGAAACGCGCGGGTATTCTGGTCATGTCGGTATCCCTGGATGAACGGGCACTGCCGCACCGCCCGGATCGACGGTGCGGGTTTCGAGCTAATATTGAAGCGGCTGGAACCGGGGCGACACCACCCTGGGGTGAACGGACACCCGCTGATCAGGAACCGCTCCTGCGGGTCCAGAGCACGATGACACCGCAGCCGGCGTTCGGACCGTTGAACTCCGCTGGGATTTCAGCCGGAGATCGGTACACTTCGAGCGCCCAGACGTCGGCAGTAGCGACCAGATCATCCAAGGCCGTCGGCTCCGCGCCTGCGCCGCCCAGTCCGCCCGTGGAGACGAGCTGTCGATTGATGTAGATCATCGGCCAGCAGACATCCGCCGCCGTCAATGTGCCGCCGGAGAATGAACTGGCACGTACACCGCTCCGGAAGTAGACCGCCCGCCCGCCCGACCCCGTGGTGGGATCTGCGACGTTGACACCTGGTAAACCGAACAGCAGATCGCTCGAGCGGCGCGGCCGTCGCTCTTCGAACACTTCGGGAGTAATGAATCTTCCAAGCCCTCCCTCCATCCGCCTGTAGAACCCCTCAACCTCCAGGTGGTACGCACGCGGCTCGGCGGTGACGACGAGCGGCTCGAGCGCCAGCGCCTGCGGCACCATTCGGATCTCGAGAATCGTCAGCTTGCCCGCCGAAACGTCGATGGGCTCGCCGTCCAGACTTCGATATCCCAGTGAGCTGACGGTGACGAGATAGCGACCGGGTGTAGGAGTCGGCAGGCGGAAGTGGCCTCCATCGTCCGACAGCCCGGTCGCTACCAACTCACCCGAGAGACTCCGGATCGTGACCTCGGCGTCGCGGACGACAGCACCGGATTCGCGTTCCAGCAGTACGCCCTGGATGCCCTGTGCGCCCGTTGCCCTTTCCGTGGCGGCAATTCCGCTCCGGGCCGCGACGGCCGCCGGCAGGTCGATCTGCAGGTCGATCTTCCGATGAGCGGGAGCGTCGAAACCCACCGCCACCGAATCGCTGCCATAGGTGAGTAACGATGCGTGAACATGCACGAGCTCATCGACGGGCACGCCGCAGGCGACGTAGAGTCCGTCCTCGTCCGTCGTAACGTCCAGCCACTCGTTGCGCGCCTGCATGCGCGTGCCGGCAGTCTCGACCTCCTGCCACTGCACGCGGACCGTCGCACCGGGTATCGCGCCGCCGCGCTTTCTGTCGGTTACCACGCCAGAAACAACCGAGCCGGGCGCGTCCTGCTTCTCTGCAAAGCAGGCGGCGAGCAGGATGGCCGCTTCGGAGGGTATGGCCAGCTGCACGTCTGCAGAGCGTGCGGCTGTGACTTCCACTTCCGCTTCCGGAGAGCCGATATGCAGCGAGTCGAGGCGCCCATGGGAGAACTGTGCCGTGAAGACGCCGTTCGGTAGACCGTCGATCACGAACCTGCCGGCGCTGTCGGTCTGTGCGCTGTACTCCGTACCGGCGAGCAGGACGGTTGCGTCAGCGAGCGGTGTCGCCCGCGTGCTGTCCCATACCACTCCGCGGACCGACCCACGGGCGGTACGTGCGATCGTCTGCCGTGAGTCGGAGATGCCGATGACCTCGCCACCAGTCTCGCGGATCCCCGCGACTCGAATTCCGGAATCGCCGGCGCGCGCGAGATTCGCCTGCCGGACCAGGATCGGAGCGCGGATCCACCAGCGCTCGATGATCCACGCGCCGCCCGGGAGGGCCACGAAATCCACGCGTCCTCCCGCCAGACCGCGCGCCTCCTCGTACGGAGACCGGGTGTAGCTGTACTCGAGGAAACGGAGGTGAGCCGTTGCCTCATCGACCCAGAGTGTCCCTGCGATGTCGGGCAGATCGTGCGTGCGCACCGGCTCGAAGGCCAGCCCGATCGCGCCCGGCACGTCGCGTGAGCGCTCCAGCCGGAAGCAGTGCGTGTCCAGAAACACGTCCGACAGGAGCAGCGCGGCATCTGCCCCGTAGTACTCGTGCCCGCCGTCCTCCAGCGTCCGGATGAAGCCGCCCGAGACGAGCTCCTCGGGCGGCAGACTCGCGAACGGAGCCCGGGTAACACGTGACCTGCCCCGACGGGTTTCCCGCTCCACCTTTCTGCCGGTGGCGTCGAGATCTCGATCATAGGTCGAGATATCGAGACGATAGACTCCGGCCCCTTCGGTCCAGGCCTGCACGGCGAGCGCCTGACGCGCCGACTCCCATACCTGCGAGATCGCCATCGCGTCCGCCGGACGGAGCCGGCAGCGCTGATCGGGATCGACGCGAATCTCCGCGAGCGCGATCGGCTGGAACACCAGGGATACGGCAAGCCTGCGGGTCTCTTCAGCAGCGACGGAGAGGATTCCTGTCGAATGCGTCTGCCTGCCGACCAGCTCGACGGTGAGCTGGTACCTGCCGCCACCGGGAGTCAGGAACAGTGAGCGCCCCGCCTCGTTCGTCAGGGCGCTGCGCATCACCCGGCCGTTTTCATCGAGCAGTGAGACGAACGCGCCCGCGAGAGCGTTTCCCGATTCGGCTCCAGTTACTTCAACGACGAGTGACTGCGCGGAGGCTGCGGTGCCGGACACGGCTAGCAGGCAGGCGGCGTGGAAGGCCGAAAGACTGAGGCGTTTCATTGTGCCCTCCCTCACTGCCGGGAGCCCGCTTCACCCACGGCCTGCTCCTCGCGCCGGAGCAGCTGCTCGACCTCGGCCCTGAGGTCCGGGTCGCCATCACAGACCTGGGCGATGTAGTTCGATCGCTCCTGTGCAGGAACAGCGATAGCGACGTGGAAGATCTCCTGGACCCGATGCCAACGTGCCGGGTTCGGCTCCATGTTCATGTCTCCACCTCATCACTCAGGGGACCGGCGAGCCATGCGCGCGCCGCGCGCCAGTCGCGCTGGACGGTGGGAACGGACACGCCGAGCGCCTTGGCGATCTCGGAATCCGTGAGGCCGCCGAAAAACCGGCACTCCACCATGCGGGCCTGTCGTGGGTCCAGCTCCGCGAGCCGGTTCAGTGCCTCATCGAGTGCGAGCACCTCGTCCGCCCGCGTCTGCCGGCCCTCGATCGGCGAGATGGACATGGGAACCTTCGGAGTGGAGGTCGGACCACCTGCCACGATAGCCTCAGGAGCCGCGCGCCTGCAAGACTCGTAACCCCGTGATCATTCGCGGCGCTTTTCCGTGCGCCTCCATACGAAGCCGGCGCACTCTGCGCCGTGCGCAGGCAGCGCGGGGAGGCCCCGTGGATGCAAAGCCCAATCGTGTGGACGGTCCGCACGCCGGTCCGGGAATGCACGTATTCAGCAGGATGTGTAGCCCGGTCGCTATCCGCATCGCCGCCGATGAAGCCGCGATACAGCAGCTACTCGAGTTGCGCACCGCGATCTACCGCGGGGTCGGCAAGTGGCGACACGTGATCCCCATGGTCGATCCCTTCGACTACGAGAGCGGTGCAGTGCACATCGGTGCATGGTGCAACGAAATTCTGATCGGGGCCGCGCGCATCCTGGTGCGTCCTCCCGGCGAGGAGTACGAGCACGACCGCTTCCTGTCGTGGGACGATGTCGGCCTGCCGGCCCGCGAAGCGTGCGTCGAGATGTTCGGCGCGATCTCCACCGGCTACACGTTCGTCCACTCCGATCTCGGACCCAAGTCCCATACCATGCTCCATGCGGACGTTCCGGGCGGGATCACGGGTCGAACGACCTCGTGGCCGGTCTGGGCGGCACTGTGGGCACCCGTTGCGCTGCGGGCCCATCGCGCGGGTTTGCTGCACCCGGGCGAAGGACCCATGCGGAGAGCGGTGGCGCTTGCCCACGCACAGCTGGCTTGCGCACTGCCGCTCGGCCGGCTGCGCTGGCGGCCGTAAGAGGCCGAGCAGCGCTTACCGGCTATTCGTGCCGCCCGGCATCTGCAGCCTGGCACGCAGAGGATTCTCCGGGTACCGCGGGTAATAAACTGCGTCGATTGGCGCACCCCCCGGATAGTCGTCTGCCTTGGCGAGGTATACTGGCCGCTCTTGCGCGTTGATGTAGGCCGCTACGTGCTGCGCTTCCTCGTCGCTGAGAACGCCAGGCTGGGTGAGCGGCATGGCGTAGCGGATGTATCCGGCCAGGGTGTAGACCCGTGCGGCGCCGGCGCCGTCGTTCCAGGAGCGGGGACCCCAGAGCGGGCCGGGCTTCACGATCTGGAAGTCCACTCCCTGACCATCAGGTCCGTGGCACGCTATGCAGTGCCGACCGTAGAGTTCCCGGCCGTGTGCAGGGTCGAGTTGATCAATGGAGACCAGATCGGCCTGTGCAATCACGTTCTGCCCGCGCCACTCCGGCGACGTTCCGATCGGCTGTCCCTCGGAAAGCCAGGAGATGTAGGCGGAGATGGCAAGCAGCTCAGGACTGTCGTACGGCGGGGCTTCGCCATTCATGCTGCGGAGGAAACAGCCGCGGATTCTGTCCTCGATGCTGAAGAGCCGACCCTCCCTACGGCGTGGCTCCGGAAAGGTAGCCGTGATACCAGTGAGGGGCAGGGCACGGAATCGCTGCCCGGCGTTCAGGTGGCAGTTGCCGCAGGAAAGGTCGTTCCCCACAAACTGCGGGGCGTGTTGCGGCGTGTTCTCGAAGATCTGAAACCCGAGCCGGATCTGCGCAGCCAGAAGTGAATCCTCCGGCAGCGGATCTCGTGCGGGGTCCTTCACCACAGCATTCACCTGGTCGAAACCGGCCTCTGCGGGCACCAGCGGCACATCGGCCGACTCGGTCGCGGTGGCGGAGTTACCCACCTGCGGTTCCAGATCACCAGAGGGTGCGTCGCTGCTGCCGCACCCGACGATGACGAAGACGCTGGTCAGTACGGCGACCAGGAGGGCGCGGGGAGACCGGATGTCTTGCATGCGGGGACTCCTCCTTATCGGCGCACGGGACGACGACGACCACTCCCGGAACTCGCTGCACCAACCGGGCCGTGTCGACACGCGTACTCGACCTGCGCTGGCCGCGCCGTAACAGGGTGCCGCTCGACCTGAGACGGCACCACTGCGCGCTCCGTATCCGCCCGCTCTCCCCTGTTGACAATCAAGAGAAGCTCCCCCAGACTTCTTCTAGACGCTCAAGAGGAGGGCTGATGGAAAGGCGACGTGGGGAGCTTCTTCAGGGGACGTTGGAACTGCTCGTGCTGAAGACGCTCTCGCTCGAGCCGACGCACGGCTGGGGCATTGGACAGCGCATCCAGCAGATTTCGCGAGACGTGTTCCAGGTGAATCAGGGCTCCATCTATCCGGCGCTGCAGCGGATGGTGACGAAGGGCTGGCTGGAGTCGGAGTGGCGGCTGACGGAGAACGGGCGGCGCGCGCGGTACTATCGGCTGACTGCGAAAGGGCGAAAGCAGCTGCAGAGCGAGCAGCGCGAGTGGGAGCGCTCTTCGGGCGCGGTGAACTGGATCCTGCGCGCTCAGCCGGAAGGTGGCCGCACATGATCATGCGCCTGAAGCAGCTGTTGACGCGTGCGCCCTCTGACAGCGAGCTCGATGAAGAGCTGGAATTTCACATTGCCATGGAGTGCAAGCGACTCGAGCGTGACGGCGTCGCGCCCGCCGAAGCGCGGCGTCTGGCGCGCGTCGCCTTCGGTGGCTACGACCGCGTGGTCGAGGAAACGCGGGATGCGCGGGGCGCTGCCTGGATCGAGAACGCGTGGCGCGATGTTCGTTTCGCCGCGCGAGGTCTGGCGAGGAATCCGGGCTTCACGCTGGTCGCGGTGCTTACGCTGGCGATCGGCATTGGCGCCACGACGGCGGTGTTCTCGCTGGCGAACGTGCTGCTGATCCGGCCCGTGCCGGGCGTACGTGCACCGGACGAACTCGTCGTCGTGCAGCTCTCGCCGGAGCGCGGCCTCATCACGGGAATCTCGCACGCCAACATCGAAGATTTGCGTGCGGGCGCGCCTGCGCTGTCGGGTCTGGCCGGCTACACACCCCGGACAATGCAGGCGCGCGCCTCGGAAGGTGCGCCGTTCGAAGTCGACGCCGCGATCGTCGAGGGCGACTACTTCGAGGTGCTCGGCCTGGAGCCGAGGGAAGGGCGGTGGTTCACGGCTGCCGAGCGGGCTCCGGGCGCTGCCGGCGACGTCGTCGTGATCAGCGAGCGGTTCCGGTCGTCGCGTCTCGGCGGCGCGGAAGGCGTGGTAGGTGACAGGCTGCACCTGAACGCGGCGTCCTATACGATCGTGGGTGTCGCGCCGGCCGGGTTCCACGGAACGGAGCGGACGAGTGCGACGGACGTCTGGCTGCCACCTGCGGCGTACGGCCGCATGTGGCACCGTCCTGTCGATGCATCCGACCGTCGCGCGTCCATTTTCACCGAACTGGTCGGCCGGCTCGCTCCGCGCGCGACGCCCGCGCATGCTGAGCAGCAGCTGCGCGCGATCATGGCAGCGCTCGTCGAGCGGTATCCTGACGTGAATGCGGACTACGTCGAGAACCTGCCGACGGTGTATCCGGGTATCGGCGTGCCCGTGGGCGTGCGGCCGGAGACGACGCGCACGATCCGGCTGTTGTTCGGCATCGTTGCAGTGCTGCTTCTGATCGCGTGTGCGAACGTTGCCAACCTGCTGCTGTTCCGCGGCGTCAGCCGGCGCGGCGAGACCGCAGTGCGGCGCGCACTCGGAGCGTCGGGTACCCGGCTTGCGCAGCAGCACATGGCGGAAGGTCTGCTGCTGTCGCTGCTGGGCGGCGCCGCCGGCGTGGTCGTGGCTGTGGCGCTGAGCGTCGCGTTCCAGGGACAGGGTCTCCCCGGGCTGCCGGCGATCGACAGCATTGCGCTCGACTGGCGCGTGATCACGTTCGCGTTTTCCGGCGCGGTGTTTACGGGCGTTCTGTTCACGCTCGCGCCCGCACTCGGGGCGCTGCGCATGAAGCTGACGGATGCAATGAGCGCGACCGGCCGCTCCGCAAGCGGGGATGGCGCCAGGCTGCGTGGTGCGCTGACGGTCCTGCAGGTCGCCGCGTCGCTGGCACTGCTCGTCGGAGCGCTGCTGCTCGTACGTACGGTGCAGAACCTTCGCGGGGTCGAGCGCGGCCTCGACCCGGAGGCCGTGCTCGCCTACGGCTACGATCCCTCGCCACAGGGTCACGACAGCGAGTCGGCGCGTGTGCTGCGCCGCCGTCTACTCGAAGATGTGGCCGCGCTCCCGGGCATCACGTCTGCAACCATCGCATCGTTCCTGCCGGTACCCGGCGATCGGATGCTTGCCCGGCTCTCCGTACCGGGCAGCGACGACGCGCCCGTCGTGGCTGCGAGCTTCGATGTATCGGCGGAGTACTTCACGACACTCGGTACCAGGATCGTCGCGGGCCGCGCCTTCACAACGGCCGAGCAGTACGATCTTCCGGCGGCGGGCCGGGGTGTCGTGCTCGGTGCCGCGACCGCACGGGCGTTGTTCGGCGATGGCGAAGCTGTCGGCCGCCTCGTCGACGTACATGGCTTCACCGGCACGACGCAGCAGCCCGTCATCGGCGTCGCGGAAGATGTAAGGCTGAACGCGCGCGACGATGTCGTGCCCGCCGTGTATCAGCCGCTCGGTGCAGCGGGGATGTCGCTCGGGTACGTTCTCGTCCGGTCGAGACTGCCACCAGCGCAGACCGAACGAGTAATCGCTGACGCGCTGGAACGCATCGATCCCGGCATCCCGTTGTTTCACGCCGAGTCGCTCGGCGCGGGGTTTCGCCGCGCGATTGCCGAGGAGCGGCTGCTGGCGCGACTGCTCGGTCTGTTCGCGGCACTTGCTGTCGCGCTCGCGGCGATCGGCCTCTATGGTGTTGTAGCTTACGGAGTCGCGCGACGCCGTCGCGAGATCGGCATCCGAATGGCGCTCGGCGCGCAGGCAGCGACGGTTGTCCGAATGGTGGCACGGCAATCGTTCACGCTGGTCGCCATCGGCGTGTCGCTCGGCGTGCTCGGCGGATACGCGCTCTCCCGCGTCCTCGCGAGCCGCATCTACGGGGTGACGCCCGTCGACCCGCCGACGTACGCCGCGGCCATGGTGAGTTTCACGTTGCTGGCCGCGGTCGCCAGCGCGATCCCTGCGCGAACCGCGACGCGCGTCGATCCGATTGAAACGCTGCGACAGGAATAGAAGCCGAACGATCTCTACTTCGCGCGTTCAGCGTGGAACTGGCGGCACTCGATGGCCTCGAGCGTGCGCGCTCTGTCGGTCTGAATGACGAAGTCGCCCCATTCGCCCTGCGGCGCAGGCTCGAACGTCGCCACGTCGTCGACGGGGCGCAGCATCACGACCATCGAGCGTGCGCCAGGCATGTAATGCGCCAGCTGCTCCGGCGTGCCCGTACCGCGCTCCACGTGAAAGCCGCCGACCATGTGCAGTACGAGGGCGGACGGTTCGCTGGCGAGATACCGGGAAATGGAATGCGCCATGGCCGCATCCCACAGTACCTGGCTGTCCAGCTGATTGCCCATGTTCTGATGCGATCCGGCCGGCGCGGCGGCGTGCTCGACAGGTACGCCGCACTTCATTCCCTCCAGCTCCATGACGGCCGAGATGGTCGAGATCCACTGGTCCCGGTATGCCGCCGAGGCCGGGGGGAAGGGCAGAGGCGGCAGGAACTGCAAGGCCTCCTCCCCGACACCGCTCAGCGCCTCGCGGCCGTTGCGCGCGACCATGCTCACGTACCGGCGCGGCGCATTCGCCGCGATCACGTGCAGCCCGTGCTCCCGGGAGAACTCCACCAGGGGACGGTAGTCGCTCTGGTATCGAGGCCACGGCCGGGCATCCGTGCGGAAGGTCGATTCCGGAATCAGACCTGCGAGGTATTCGTCCAGCGGGAGCTGTGCGTCGCGCTCGAAGAACTCGAGCGAGAGCGCCACAGGCCGCTTCGCCGCAGCGGCGTCACCGTAGGCCGCAGTCGCGCGTCGCAGCAACTCGAGCTCGAGCATGTGACCCGTTGGATCGTCGTGCGTCTCACCTATGAACACGACCTGCTGCGATGCCATCGCCCGCACGATGTCGTCGATGGTGGCCCGCGCGCCGGAGCCCGTATAGACACGGTACTCACCCGGCGCATAAACCGTGTCCGCCGGTGTTGCGACCTGTGCCTGCGTCGTGGAGGGCAGGAGCAGCACAGCCACGGTCAGGATCGTCATTTGAACATTCATGAGTTAATCATACGGTCGAGCTCCGGAGCACGCGACTGTCGGCGGCCGCGTTCCAAAATGTGGCTGATCGGTGATCCGTCCCGAATCAGGAATTTCCCTACATGATTTCGGCGTAGAGGTCGTTACACTTGACGTCAATGACGCTGCAGCCGCTGCGCACCCATTCCGAACGCTTCCGTCCAGCATGAATAGCTCAGTGAACACTCAGCTGGTGCTCGTCGTTGATCCGGACCTCGACGCGAGACGCATCCTGTCCGCGTTCCTCGAGCACGCCGGATATCAGGTGGAACAGGCCGCCGAGGCCGCTGCCGGCCTGAAGGCTGCCCGGCAGCTCCGCCCTGCCGTGATCGTGGGCGAGCATCCGCTGCCCCTCGAGAGTGGAGAACCGCTCTGTGTGGCCATCCATTCGGACCCGGCCATCCGACACATCCCGTTCGTTGCTGTGACGGCCCATGCCATGCGGACGGAAGTCGAGGACGCGACCGCCACGCATGACATGGTGTTCACGAAACCGCTCGATTATGCCGCGGTGGTGCAGGCGATCAGGGACGTCGCGGCGCGCGCCCGGTAGCATTCGGACGCGGAACCCATTCTGCAGATTGACCCAACCAGACCGTCCGGCGCCTCCTGGCCGGACGGTCTTCTTCGTCTGGCGCCGCCGGCCGGCGCGGTACGGTGCCCGATCATCCGGTCGCTGGCGCCGTCCCGGTGGGACCCGGCCATGGCGCCCGCGGCCAATCTGCAGAATGGGTTCCGCGTCCGACTCCCGCTACCTCACTCCCGCCGCGTCCGTCGACGCAGCCGCGGCCCGCGGCCACACGTTGTCGGTGACATCGCGATCCGGGAATCGACCGAACGGATCGAGCGTGACACTCTCAATGAGTCGGCCGCCGAAATCGAGATTCGCCGTGAACGTCCGGCTCCCGGGGAACCAGACGTCCGCAGGCCACGTCACGATCGCGCTCGTCTCCCCGAGCCGGGTGCTGTTCGGCATCATGCGGATCGCCGGACCGTCCGGCGCGAAATCCACGCGCAACACGACAGGCGATGGCATCTGGCCATCCTGACGCACGACCACGGTCGTGCCGGAGGCCGTGGTGCGGACGTCTGCGATCGAGCCGTCGACAGCGTCCGTCGTGAACAGCCATGAGTTCCAGAACCAGGACAGGTCGCGGTCCAGCGCATCGTTCATGAAGAACGCATAGTCCCACGGCGACGGATGCCTGAAGCGCCACGTGTGGGCATAGTCGCTCATCGCCGTCCACACCGCCGAGTCACCGACGATTCCGCCCAGCATCGAGAGCATGAGTGGCGCCTTCGAGTACGCCTGGAACGAATACATGCTCCCGCCGTAGTTCGCGTTCCACATCAGCGGAGCCTCGTTCTCGTTGCCGCTGATGGAGCCGTACCGCTGGCCCATGCCATCGAGCGACGGAACGCGACCGGCACGATGCGCATTGGAGAGGAGGTTCATGTACTGGTTGAATCCTTCGTCCATGAAGCCGTACCACGTCTCGTTGGTACCCACCATCATCGGCCACCATTCATGACCGACCTCATGGTCCGCCGCGCCGACGCCGGACATGATGAACATCGGATACTCCATGCCGGTTTCCGGTCCGTCCGCCATGGTGAGCTGCGGAAATGCATACGGCATCCACAGCTCGGAATAGAACTCCAGCGCGTGCCGCAGGATACCGGGCGCGCGCTCCCATGACTGCGCCCGACCCGGCGTATAGAGCATGTGGATCGGGATCGGACCGAGTCCCTCGATCGTGGCCCGGGTTGCATCCCAGATGTAGTGGTCGGATGCTGCCCATGCGAAGTCGTTCACCGTGTCTGCCGCGAAGTGCCATACCAGCCGTGTGCCCGCTGCGGTGGCATTCCCCGGCCCACGCTCATCGGCACCGACGATCGTAATCGTCTCGTCCGACTCGAGGACCCGCGCCAGCCTCGCGCGCGCTTCCGGCGTCAGGACCTCATCCGGATTCTGCAATACGCCCGTGGCTCCCACGATCCAGCCGGCGGGAACGTCGATCCACACGTCGAAGCTGCCGAAATTGTTGTAGAACTCCGATGGCCCCAGATACGGCTCCGTGTCCCAGCCTCGCAGATCGTCGTATTTCGCCACACGCGGATACCACTGCGCGACCTGGAACAGAGAGTCGGGCCATGCGCCCATGCGCAGTCCGCGGCCGCCCTCGACCCTGGGCACACGGAAGCTCCAGTCGATATCGAGTGTCGCCCGCGCTCCCGGCGCCACGGGCGTGGGTAGCATGATGCGAGCGACCGTCTGATCCAGACCGGTGGCGGTCGGGACGGTCGGGGGCTCGGCACGTCGGCCTGCACCGCGTCCGCCGGCCGCCGCGCCGGCTGCGACCTCCGCGCCATCCAGTGTCATCCTCGTGATGGTCATGCCGCCGGTGATCTCAGGCACCCGTTCGGCCCGCGCTACATTCGCGTTGAAGATGTTCTGGTCCAGCCGCAGCACGATGAACGGAAGCGAGTCGGGACTGGTGTTGTGAATCACGATGCGCTCGCTGCCCGTCACCGTCGATGTCGCCGGGTCGAGGCGCGTCCGGATCGAGTAGTCCGCTCGCATCTGCCAGTAATTCGAACCTGGCCTCCCCGTCGAGTCGCGGGTGCCTGCTTCCAGCGCTTTGCGTATGGAATTCGTCAGCGGCAGGTCACGGCGAACAGCGCGCTCCGGCGCCTGACCTGACTGCGCACTGAGCGGCGCGCCGGGGAGCGCAAGCAGAAGTCCGGCAGCCAGCAGGCCGGGGAAGAACGAACGATGGATCATGGAGGCCTCCGCAGGGTGAGGGCTGCCGGCTCCCGGCATCCCCTTATCATTGCGGGTCCAGCGCCACCTGATGAGAGGCAGACGGATACAGTCGTGTAGGGGACTGCCCTACATTCGCTCACCGCAACGCACCGTACACGACGCGCTGGAACTCCTCCTCGAGCGGCCACATCCTGCCCGGCGTGAGCTGGGTCCATACCATTGCGATCACCTCGTTCACGGGATCGATCCAGAAATAGGTCCCGACATAGCCCGACCAGCGATAGATCCCGGACGGGCCAGGCAGCTGGGCACGCGCCGTGTCCACGAGGACGGCTCCGCCGAGACCATACCCATAACCTCCATCCATGAGCGGTGGTCCCGTCAGCGGCGTGAGCGTCGGCGGCAGATGATTGCGCATCATCAGGGCGACACTCGAATCGGCAAGGATGCGCACTCCATCCAGATGTCCACCGTTCAGGAGCATCTGGGCGAACCGCAGATAGTCGCGCGTCGTCGACAACAGTCCACCACCGCCCCAGAAGAAGCGTGCGTCGGGCTCATACATCGCCAGCAGTCCGTCCGTCACCTCTCCCAGCCGGCCATCCTCGCCCAGTGCGTAGAGCACCGCGACGCGTCCGCGCATGTCGGCGCGGATCCGGAAGGATGTGTCCCCCATGCGGAGCGGCAGGAAGATCTCCTCATACAGGAAGCGGTCGAGCGGCAGCCCGGATGCTACCTCGATCACCCGTCCCGCCACATCGATCGCGGCACTGTAGTTGAACCGCGTGCCGGGTGTGAAGTACAGCGGCAGCCGCGCGATGCTGTCGGCGAACTCCTCCACCGTTCGGACGGGGTCGAACAGTGCAGCGCGCCGGTAAAGAGTGTCGACGGGCGTCTCGTGCAGTCCGTAGCCAAGACCCGCGGTGTGCGTCAGCAGGTGTCGTATCCTCATGACGCTGTCGGGATCCTGTAGAACGGGCGCGTCCGCGCTCCCTCCGACATGTACCCTGACGCCTGAAAACGCCGGGATGTACTTCGCGACCGGATCCTCGAGGGCGATCATCCGCTGCTCGACCAGTTTCAGAACCCCGGCCGCGACCACAGGCTTGGTCATCGAGTAGATCCTGAAGATCGCGTCCTCCTGCATGGGTATCTGCTGCTCCAGGTCCATCCAGCCAGCCGATTGCGCGTACACCACCTGGCCGTGCTGCGCCACGACCGCTACGACACCGGCCAGTTTTCCGTCCTCCACGTATCCATCAAGGAGCGATGTGATCGACGCGGCACCCGCGGGCGACAGGCCGTTGCTATCGGCCACCTCGCCTTCGGGCGTGGTAACGCACGAGACCTGCGCGACCATCAGCGGAACGATCAACCCTGCCCGGTGCCTCGATATCATCGCTTCACGCCCTCGTAATCCCACGCCGTATTCGTGCGCGCCCTCAGCGATAATAGAGCAGGAATGACGTAACGGCAGCCCGTCTTATCCGGCTGGATGCCCCGGGCAGCCACAGCGGCCTTGATGTACTGGAACCCTAGTACTATATTGGCCGTAGACAAGATCCCCATTCGTGTCATCCACCCGCACCTGCGAAGCCGTGAGCGAATTTCTGTTTACCGACCGTGAGCTGGACGTGATGAGTATCCTGTGGCGGGCGGGATCGGGTACGGTCACCGAAGTCCGCGACGCGCTGGGCGAGACGCTGGCGTACACGACCGTTCTGTCGGTGCTGCAGACGCTCGAGGGGAAGGGCTTCGTGCGACACGAGGCGGAGGGCCGGGCGTACCGGTATCACCCGCTGATCGCCCCGGAGGAGGCGGGAGGGAGCGCGCTCGCGCGGATCAGGGAGATGATGTTTCACGGCTCGGCCGAGATGCTGGTCGCGCAGCTGGTATCGGACCGCGGGCTGTCGCGCGCGGAGCTGGAGCGGATGAAGCGGCTGCTCCAGGACCGGCTGAAGGAGGACGAATGACCGCTGCCTGGATGCTGTACTCCGCGGTGGTGAGCGGGCTGATCGGGATGGCGGCGTTGGCGGGCCAACACGCCTGCCGGATGCTTAGACGGCCCGTCCGGTGGGTGTGGATCGCAGGCATGACGGCGGCGGTGCTGCTGTCGGTGGTGGGTCTGATGCGTGTGCGTATGCCGGACGGACCGGAGCCGGTGCAGCAGCTGGTGACGGCGCTGGACGTGGAGGCGAGCAGGACCGGAGAGATGACGTCGAGCGTGACCGCGCCGCTGCTTACGGCGCTGGAAGCCGTGAGGCGGGGAGGGGCAGGGGCTGCACAACGTATGTACGACGCGGTGGCCGGGGCCGGCGGCAGGAGCCTGCCCTTCCTGTGGGCGTCTTCGACACTGGCACTCTTCGCAGCGTTCAGCCTCACCCTCCTCCGGCTGAGGCGTGCGCGCAGGCATTGGCGGAGTCACCGCGTCGGGGACGTTCAGGTACTGGTTTCGGTCGATGCCGGCCCCGCCCTTATCGGATTGATACATCCGGCCATCGTCATTCCCCGCTGGCTGCTCGGTCAGTCGCCGGAGCGGCAGCGGCTGGTTGTACAGCACGAGGATGAACATCGTCGCGCGGGCGATCACCTCACGCTGGCGCTCGGGTGCACGCTCGTCTGCATGATGCCGTGGAACATTGCCCTGTGGTGGATGCTGCGGCGCATGCGCCTGGCCGTGGAGCTCGACTGCGATGCGCGCGTACTGGGTCGGGGAGTGAGCGCGCGCCCCTACGGAGAAGTGCTGCTGGAAATTGCAGGGCGCATGAGCGCCCGTCCCTTCGGCGCGCCGGCACTGGCCGACACGCGCACCCACCTCGAACGGAGGCTGATAGCCATGACCGGGAAGAACCGGGCACCACACCACCGCCACGGGGCGGTCGCAGCACTGGCAGCGCTGGCGCTGCTGGGCACAGCGTGCGCGGCCGACCTGCCGACGGCCGCTGCCATTGATGAGATGGACGCGACGACGGCGCAGGTGCAGGCGGAGCGGGCGGGTCTGCTCGTGCCGCTCACGACGGAAGAAAGGCCGCTGTTCATTGTCGATGGCATCATCGCCACGTCCGAAGCCGCCCGGAAGATCGCACCCGGCGAGATTCACTCCATCGAAGTGATCAAGGCGCCGGCTGCGGTGACTGCCTGGGGCGAGCGAGCCCGGCATGGCGTGGTGGAGATCAGGACGCACGCGGCGTCTGACGCAACGGCGCTACGTCACGCGGACAGGACAGCAGCCGGGGAGGTCACCGAGATGAACATCATCGGTAAGCGCGAGCCGGTGGTGGTACGCGGCAGCATCATCAGGTTCGAGCCGGACGAGGGTGCGGACCGGCCGCTGATCGTCATCGACGGTGTCATTGCTGACTTATCGTTTTCGCTGAACAGCCTCGCGCCGGAAAGCATCGAGCGGATTGAGGTGCTCAAGGGAGAGGCCGCGCGCCACATGTATGAAGACGCGCGTGCCACGAACGGCGTGATCAGGATCACAACGAAGGCAGGCGGCCGGTAGACCGCCCATGCAGGATCAGAAGACGTCCACCGTGATGTTCGGCTTGAACTTCGCCGGATTCAGGCGGATCTCGTTGATGAGTGCCTGCACATCGGTGACGGCGCGGAGGAACTGGTCGTAGAGCTCCGGGTCCGACATCATGCGCTGTATCGTACCGTCGCCGGTCGTGAAGCGGTTGATGAACGAAGACAGGTCCGTAACGGCGCTGTCCGCGGTCGTCAGTGTCCCGAGCATGCTTCTGTAGAGCGTGTCGCTGCGCAGGAGCTGGGCCATGCTGCCATCGCCGTGCAGGATCATGGCGCCGAGCGAGTCCACGCGGGTGATCGCGCTGTGGATCTGCTGATACAACGCCGGATCACGCACCAGCCGGCCGAACGTGCCGTCCGCACGATTGATCTGCGCCAGCATGTTGCGCATTTCCACCGTCGCGGAGTTGAGATTGGCGTACAGCTGGTCATCGCGCAGCAGCTGTCCCATGGTGCCCTCGCCACGCGACAGGCCGCCGGTCAGCTCCTGCAGATTCATCACGATCCCAGTCGCCTGATCGAGCGCGCCGGCGGCGAGCGTGATGAACTGGTCAATGTCGATCGACTCTCCGGCCGGGAGCGTGTCGCCCGGCTGGAGAATGCGTGCGCCGGAAGAGCCAGGTTCGATGTCGACGAACTTGTCGCCAAGCAATCCCTGCGTGCGCAGGAAAGCGCGCGAGTCCGCCCGGATCTGGTCCTGCACGCCGTCGGCCACGGCGATGACAATGCGCAGGTTGTCGTCGCCGACCTTGCGGTTGACGGGTATGAACTCGATGGCCTTGACCTGGCCGATGCGCTGGCCGGCGAGCGTCACGGGAGCGCCGGGGCGCAGGCCGAGCGCGGACGGCACGAGGGTCGAGAGCTCGTAGCGGCTCGCGAAAATATCGAAGACCTTGCCGACGCGGTAGACGCCGTACGCGAGCAGGAGCAGGCTCACGATGATGAGGGCGGCCACGCGACCCTGCCTCCAGTCGAACCGGCTGCGTTCGGTTGCGGTTGCCATCGTCAGCTCAGGAAGGACTTGATGTACGGATCGTTTGCGGCCACCATCTGCTCCGGCGACCCTTCGAATACAATGCGTCCGTCACGCAGCAGGTTGACGCGCGTCGCCACACGAAAGCCCGCACGGATGTCGTGCGTCACCAGAACGGATGTCACGTTGAGCTCCCGCTGAAGCTTGCGGATCAGGTCGTTGATGCGGCCGACAGTCAGGGGGTCCAGGCCGGCCGTCGGCTCGTCATACAGAATGATCTTCGGATCGGTTGCGATCGCGCGCGCGATGCCGACACGCTTGCGCATGCCGCCCGACAACTGACTGGGGACCTGCATCATCACAACGTTCGGATCGAGGTCCACGAAGTCCAGCCGCTCGCGGACAATGCGCTCGATCTCCGTATCGTCGTAATCCGTGTTTTCACGGAGCGGGTAGGCCACGTTGTCGAATACGCTCAGCGAGTCGAAGAGCGCTGCGTTCTGGAACACCATCCCGATGCGGCGTCGCAGATCGAGCGCTTCAGGGAACGTCAGGTCGGCCACCCGCTCGCCGAGCACGATGATCTCACCCGAGTCGGGCACGAGCAGCCGGAGGATCAGTTTCAGGATCGTCGACTTTCCGGAGCCGGACTCGCCGGCAATCATCAGAGTTTCACCCTCGCGCGCCTCCAGCGTGACGCCCTGCAGAATCGGCTGATCGAACGTGAGTGACACGTCTTTGAGCTGGATAACCGGTTTGCCGGTAGCGGGGGGCGCAAGCGCGTGGTCTTCGTCCAGCTCCTCGCGGATCGTGCGCAGATGATCTTCAGCTGCTTTCATGATCCGATCTGGAAGACAATGAGTGTGAGCTGCGTCAGGAAATAGTCCACCGCCAGGATCAGAACGGAGCAGGTCACGACAGAGCGTGTCGCGGCAATGCCCACGCCCTCCGTGCCGCCACGCGTGTTCAGACCGTAATAGCACGAGGTCAGGGTGATGATGCCGCCGAACACCAGAGGCTTCAGGAGTCCGCTCGCGAAGTCTTTCGGAAAGAAGCCGAAGATGAAGCCCGACTGGGCAAGCGTGTTGAGCACCCCCTGGAGATAGGCGTCCGCCGTGATCCCGATCCGGAAGATGGAGATGATCATGCCGCCCATGATTCCCACCATGTCGGCCAGGACCGTGAGGACCGGCAGCATCAGGAGCCCGGCCAGGATCCGCGGGGTGACGAGCTTGCGGATCGGGTCCGTGCCGAACGTCTGAAGGGCATCGATCTGCTCGGTCACGCGCATCGACCCCAGCTCCGCGGCGATACCGGACGCCGCGCGCCCGGCTACCATGAGCGCGCACAGCACCGGCCCCAGCTCACGCACCATCGATGCGCCGACCAGATTACCGATATAGATGTCGGCGCCGAATTTCGTCAGTTCCACGGAGCTCTGGAGCGCCAGCACCATCCCGGTGAACAAACCAGTCAGGAGCACGATCGGAATCGAGCCTACGCCAATGCGATCCATCTGCACGAGCGTATCGCGCCAGTAGAACGGGCGCGAGAACATGAACCGCGTCGCGCGCCCGCCCAGCACGAAGTAGTCGAGCACGCCGGTCGTCGTGTCGCGGAATTTCGTTTCGACAGCGGCGGCGAAACCGGCCATTAAGCTCCAGAGTGAGAGCGCGAGCGGCTTTACAGGCCGCATCCCGCGCGGTAGTATGTGCGATCCAGTTCGGCTGGTGTGGCCTCGACTGGTCAAATTCCGTGCCGCATATCGAATGCACCGCCTGTCCCTGGAAAGAACGAAGCAGATCCTCGATTCCGCCCGCGACGTACGGATCCTCGTCGTGGGCGATATCATGCTCGACGTATATCTGCGCGGGTCCGCCTCCCGGATCTCGCCGGAGGCGCCGGTACCCGTGGTGCGGGTTGAGGAGGAGTGGCGTGCGCTGGGCGGCGCGGCCAACGTGGCGGCCAACATCGTGGCGCTGGGAGCGGCGTGCGACCTGATCGGTTGCATTGGCCGTGACCGGGCAGGGGAGGACCTGCGCTCGGAGCTGAGTGCATGCGGCGTCGGCACGGAGGGGCTGGTCCAGCTCGATCGTCCGACCACCGTGAAGACGCGCATTCTGGCGCGGCACCAGCAGGTCGCGCGATATGACCACGAGCTCGAGGCGGATCTCGGCGGGGATGACTGCGACAACGTGGTCGCGAGGGTTCGCGATCTCCTTAGTGGCGCCGACGCGGTAGTGCTCGAGGATTACAACAAGGGGCTGCTGACGCGGGACGTGATTCAGGGCGTGCTGGCCGCGGCACGCGAGGCCGAATGCCCGGTCGTCGTCGATCCCAAGTCCAGACATTTCTTCGACTACACGGGCGCGACCGTGTTCAAGCCCAACCAGCCGGAGCTGGCGGCTGCCCTGCGCGACCCCGTTCATGCTGACCGGCCGGAGTGGCTGGAGTCGGTGCGGCGCCAGATCGGCTGCGATCATCTGCTCGTCACGCTGGGCGAGGACGGGATGGCGCTGCTGACCGCAGACGGCGATCACGTGCGCATCCCGACCGTCGCCCGTTCCGTCTATGATGTGTCCGGGGCGGGCGATACGGTTACCGCGGTGCTCGCGCTGGCACTCGCCGGCCGCGCCACGATCATTGAAGCTGCAATCCTGGCCAACCACGCGGCGGGAATAGAGGTAGGCAAGGCCGGTGTCGCGACAGTCTCAGCAGATGAGCTGCTGAGCTTCATCGCCCAGCCGGCGGAGGTCTCACACATTGATGTCCGGAGCTGATCCATGCCGAGATTGAACACCGTTCAGACGGACCACGCACCGGCCGCCATCGGCCCGTACAGCCAGGGCATCGTGGCGAATGGCTTCGTGTATACCGCGGGTCAGATTCCGCTGGACCCGGCGACCATGCAGCTGGTGGGCGGAGATGATGTGGCAGCCCAGACCGAGCGGGTCATGGAGAATCTGGCCGCCATCCTCGAGTCGGCAGGAGCCTCGCTCGGGAGTGTGGTCAAGACGACCGTATTCCTGAAGGACATGGACGACTTCGGCGCGATGAACGAAGTGTACGGCCGTCATTTTGGCGACCATCGTCCGGCAAGGTCGACAGTACAGGTGACCAGGCTGCCGAAGGACGTGCGCGTCGAGATCGACGCGGTTGCGGTCGTGGCTCAGTCCTCGAGCTGATACGCCACGCCCCACGCACCCGGACCGAGGTGAGTCGCGAGGACCGGACTGGCGGGCGTGATGATGATCTCATGCTCGCCGAACGTCCGGCGCAGGTCCGCCGCGAAAGCCTCCGCTTTCTCTTCACAGCCTACATGCACGACACCAAACCTCAGAGCGCGTGCGTCGGCCGGGATCCGCTCACGCAGCGTGCCCAGCATGCGCTCCGCTACATGGGCGCGGCCGCGGACCTTCGCGAGTGGATGGACCTTGCCATCCGCGCCGAGCGCGAGGATCGGCCGGATGTCGAGGAGTCCCGCGATCATGACCTGCCCGCGCCCGACCCGTCCGGAGGCCAGCAGGTTGTCGAAGACATCGACGGTGAAGAGGATGCCCGACTGTGCGCGGATCCGGTGCAGCTCATCCGCGATGACATGAGCCGCCTGACCCAGCTCCCCCAGCTCGGCCGCCTTGAGCACGAGCAGGCCGAGCGTGAGAGACGCGCCGAGTGAGTCGACCAGCACGACCGGCTTTCCATCCATCCGCTTCGCGGCCGCCTCGGCCGAGCCGAACGTTCCCGACAGTGCCGAGCTCAGGATGATGGCGAGCACTGTTTCCCCGTCCTCGCCTGCCGAACGGAACGCGTCCATGAATGCCCTCGGCGGCGGCTGCGACGTGGTCGGATGCTCACCATCGATGAGACGCTGTACGAACGTCGGTGCATCGATGTCGATGCGGTCGCGCAACGCCTCGTTCTCGAACACCACCATCAGCGGAACGAGATGGATGCCGTGCGCCCGCAATATCTCCTCGGGCAGGTCGCACGAACTGTCGGTCACGATGCTGATGGGACGGCGCGCGAGCTGAACATGGTTGGCCGCTGACCGCTCAACGGCCGCGTGTTGCGCCGCCATGTCCTCCGCCTTGTGCGTCACGAGCGTGCCGATCGAGCGCAGATACGCGAACACGCCTTCCGGCTCATCGGTGTGGATGTGGATCTTCAGGACGCCGGCACCGCGGATCACGATCATCGAATCGCCGCGATCACGCAGCGCGGTGCGAACCACGTCGCTTTCCGGCAGATCGGATCCGCGTATGAGCGCCTCGGTGCAGAACCGGTAGATCTCGCTGGATTGCGGGTACTCGGCGCGTGCCACGGCAGGCGCCACGTCGTCGAACACGGGGGTATGTTCGAGGGCGAGGAAGGGGTCGCCGTTGACGTAGGCGCCGATGCCCTCCATCAGGTGCACGAAGCCGAGTGCACCGGCGTCCACCACGCCCGCCTGCCGCAGTGCGGGCAGCAGATCCGGTGTCCGCCGGCATGCGTCGCGCGCCCGCACGAGCAGCATCTCGAGCAGGTCGCCGAAGTCCCGTGTGGTAACCCTGGTTGCCTCTTCAGCGACCTCGCGCATCACGGTGATGATGGTGCCCTCGACCGGCCGTTCGAGCGACTGGTACACATGCCCGGCGGCGGCCGTCAACGCCGCCGCGAACTCGGGCGCATTCACCCGTTCGCGATCCCGCACGGCATCGGAGAAGCCGAGCAGGAAGTGGGACAGGATCATCCCGCAGTTGCCGCGTGCTCCGAGAATGGCCGCATCTGCCGCCTGGCGGCTCACGATGTCCAGCCGCGTCTCCTCGAGGGCACGCAGTTCCTCAGCGACTCCTGCCGCGGTCAGGGCCAGGTTCGTACCCGTATCGCCGTCCGGCACGGGGAAGACATTGATACGATTCAGCTCCGCGCGACGTGACTGCACGAACTCGCACCCCGCAACCAGAGCGCGGCGCAGTCTCGAGCCGTCGAGGTAGGATATGGACATGATGCGCCATAATACGGAGCACTGCCGCCATGCGGTAGACGGAGTCGTCTGAAGATGCCGATACCTGCGCAGGACGTGTCGTGGCCGCACGGTCTGAACCGTTCGGACAGGACTGCGGGAGGGGTTGCGATACCGCCCGGTTCGCGCGAGCGTATGCCTGCGATTTACCGCATATCGGATGAGGTCATGAGCACACCGCAGTTCATATACGTAATGAAGGGCCTCCGTAAGGTGGTTCCCCCAAACCGTGAGATCCTCAAGGGGATCTGGCTGTCGTTCTATCCGGGCGCCAAGATCGGTGTCGTGGGTCCCAACGGGTCGGGCAAGAGCTCGCTGCTGCGCATCATGGCGGGCGTGGACAACGACTTCCAGGGTGAGGCGTGGGCCGCGAAAGGCACGCGCGTCGGCTATCTCCCGCAGGAGCCGGAACTGGATCCCGCGCTCAACGTTCGCGGCAATGTGGAGGAGGCGGTCAAGCCCGTGCGCGACCTGCTGAAGCGCTTCGACGAAGTGAACATGAAGTTCGCGGAGCCGATGTCGGACGACGAGATGCAGGCGCTCATCGACGAGCAGGCGAAGCTCCAGGATCGCATCGATGCCAGCAATGCGTGGGACCTCGACCGCAAGATCGAGATTGCAATGGACGCCCTGCGGCTCCCGCCGGCCGAAGCCGATGTCAGCAGGCTGAGCGGTGGTGAGCGCCGGCGGGTGGCGCTGTGCAAGGTGCTGCTCGCGGAGCCGGATATGCTGCTGCTGGACGAGCCGACCAACCACCTGGACGCGGAGTCCGTAGCGTGGCTCGAGCGCTACCTGGCCGACTTTCCGGGAACCGTCGTGGCGATCACACACGACCGCTATTTCCTCGACAACGTGGCCAAATGGATCCTCGAGCTGGACCGCGGCGCGGGTGTGCCGTGGGAGGGGAACTACTCGTCCTGGCTGGAGCAGAAGCAGACGCGGCTCGCCCAGGAAGAGAAGCAGGAGTCCGCGCGCCAGCGCTCGCTGGCCCGGGAGCTGGAGTGGATCCGGATGGCACCGCGCGCGCGCCAGTCAAAGGGCAAGGCGCGCATCAGCGCGTACGAGGACCTGCTGAACGAGGACCAGCGCGAGAAGCTGACGCACGCCGAGATCGTGATCCCCGCGGCGCAGCGCCTCGGCGATGAAGTGGTCGTTGCCGACGCGGTGTCCAAGGGGTACGGTGATGTGGTGCTGTTCGACGACCTGTCGTTCCGGCTGCCGCGCGGCGGCATCGTGGGTGTAATCGGGCCGAACGGAGCGGGCAAGACCACGCTGTTCCGCATGATCACCGGTCAGGAAACCGCGGATTCGGGCTCGCTGAAGGTCGGCGCCACGGTGGAGATGGCGTACGTCGATCAATCGCGTGACGCGCTCGATCCCGGGAAGAGCGTATGGGAGGAGATCTCCGACAAGCAGGATGAGATCGAGCTCGGCCGCGGGACCACGGTCAGCTCACGCGCGTACTGCGGCTGGTTCGGCTTCAAGGGCGGAGACCAGCAGAAGAAGGTCGGCGTGCTCTCGGGAGGCGAGCGCAACCGCGTGCACCTGGCCAAGCTGCTGCGGCGCGGCGGCAACCTCATTCTGCTGGACGAACCCACGAACGATCTCGACGTCGACACATTGCGTGCGCTCGAGGAGGCCCTGCTCAACTTCGCGGGCTGCGCTGTCGTAATCTCGCACGATCGCTGGTTCCTCGACCGCATAGCGACGCACATGCTCGCGTTCGAGGGCGACAGCCGCGTGGTCTGGTTCGAGGGTAATTACCAGGAGTACGAGGCGGACCGTCATCGCCGCCTCGGTGCGGAGGCGGACCAGCCGCACCGGATCAGGTATCGCAAGCTGATCCACGGCTGAGTCGTGGCCGCTTCGCGGCCGATCCGCCTCTGCGCGTGAAACAAGGGAGCGGAGGGGGCCTGGTGGTCCCACCAGTCTTCAAAACTGGCTCGAGTGGCTAAAACCCGCTCTGGTAGGTTCGATTCCTACACGTTCCCGCCACATTGCGCGTACGGAGGTGCGCCGCTGCTCACCTGGCTGCACCTCCGTACTGCAATGGCGCGATCAGTTGGCCTGCACCGGCCGGCCGGTCAGCTGCTCCACGAGGTTCCTCAGCGCGACCTGCCACACCAGCGGACGGCCGGGGAGATCATCGCGGCGGCTCGACCGCAGCTGCTCGACATCCTCGTCGGTGATCAGCGCCTGGGCACCGAAACCGGCCGCCAGGATGCCGGTGCGGCGCGCGAGCATCCCCTCCGCACCGATCCGTACGGCCCGTCCGTCACGCGACATCAGGGCACCCGTGAGCTGCAGTACGGTGACGGGGGTCTCCAGCGATGAGAGCCACGGCAGATCCGTCGTGAAGCCGCTACCCAGCTCGACGGCCTTGGATCCCCGCCAGTTCGTCTGCTGCGGCCAGTACTGCCCGACCTCCAGCGTGATGACCAGAACGCGGGCGGCGGTCGTCTCGCGCAGTGCGCCCGTGACCGCGACCGTCCAGTCCGCGGAGGGGCGCCCGACGGCCAGCCGCATGCGCGGCTTCCCCCACTCGAAGGGCGCTGCCGGACCGTTCGTGCAGTCGCCGGCCATATCCGCCTCACAGCCGAAATGCACGTCGGGAGGCGTTCCGGCTGCGGCCGGGTCCAGGCGGAGAGGCGTGGCCGACAGCGAGTCGAGATACGCAGTCATCTCCTCCAGCAGTGCGGCAACCGGGCTGCCGGCGGCAGCCGACGGATCGAACATCGCCGCATGCGCGGCGCCCCGCTGATACTGCACCGGCAGATGGGCGACGGCGCTGTCTCCACTGCGCGCGCCGGCATAGTAGGGCGCGTGCTCATGGAAGCTGTCGCCGACGCCGCTGCGGTACGTCGCGCCCGTCGTTGCGCAGCCCCCCACCGATGCGGCGAGCACCGCTACTCCTGCATATATCCTGAAGTTCTGCATGGTATCTCCTGAGTTGCACGCGCCGCGGCGCTGTCCTCGCGCGGGACCGACCGGCCTGCGCGTGATAGAGGATACCGGCGGTCGCTTATCGGCTGCTTAAACCGCGTTCCCTGTCTGGTGCGCCCCTCGGCACCGGGGTTCACCTCTCGCGGCAACGCGCTATCTTCAGGGCCGGGTCGACCTCACCTGGACAACAACCGCTGGAAAAGATGCGACATCGGATCATACTGAAGGTGGTCGTCGCCGCGGGCGTCGCCGCATCATGCGCGGGCGCAGCGATCGCGCCCGCACCCGAGGTCCCTCCGTCCCGCCCGGCCGGTGTGACGCTCACTCCCGTGGTGATCGATGCGCAGGGCCGGATGACGCCTCCGCCGGAACGGCCGTCGGCCGGGATGGTGCCGCTCGAGGAAGCGGAAGGCGAGGCGACGTATTATGCGAGCAGGTTCGATGGTCGCCGCGCCGCCAGCGGCGTGGTGTTCCGGAACTCGGAGCCGTATGCCGCGCACCGTTCCTATCCGTTCGGAACCGTGGTTCGTGTGACGAACCTGGTCAACGACCGATCCGTGATCGTTCGCATCATCGACCGCGGGCCGCACGGCACTTCGGAGCGGGCGCAGCGCACGATCATCGATGTCTCGCAGAGCGCAGCGCGCGAGCTGGACTTCATCAGGGCCGGACGGATTCCCGTTCGTGTCGAAGTCCTCGAGTGGGGATCGGGCACCCGCTGACGCCATCGACAATCAACACACCCGCCACTACTCTCCTGCATGCGTATCATCCTGAATCCCGCTGCCCGGCATGGCGCCGGGCGACGGCTCCGCACGGTCATCGAGCGGGAGCTGGAGAGCCGGAGCCTGGACTTCGACGTCGTTGAGACGGAGGGTCCGGGCCACGCCGTGGAGCTCGCGCGTGCGGCCGCCGATGCGGGCATCCGCCGGGTCGTGGCCGCCGGCGGAGATGGGACCGTGCACGAGGTAGCCAACGGCCTCATGGCCGCGGCCGGGGCGCCGCCGGCACTGGGCCTGATCCCCATCGGGACCGGCAACGACTTCGTGAAGATGGTGCCGGGCAGCGCCACGCGAGCGCAGGCCTTCGAGACGCTGGCAGGTGGCTGTGAGTCTCCGGTCGATGTCGGTGTCGCGCGTTGGGACGGCGGACTGGAGCACTTCATGAACGCCATGGGCACCGGGATCGACGTCGAAGTCGTGCGACAGATGCGACGTTCCGGCTGGATGCCGGGAATGCTGATCTATCTGACCGCACTCATGCGCGCCCTCGCCCACTACCGGCCGCTTCCGATTCGGATCGTCGTCGACGGTGTGGAGAGCACGGGGCGCATCATGATCCTGGCGGTCTGTAACGGCCCGTCGATCGGCGGCGCTTTCCTGGTCTGCCCGAGCGCGCGCCCCGACGACGGTGTGCTCGACGCTTGTGTCGTGCGCGAGCTGCCACTCCATCGCATTGTCCGCGTGGTAGCCCGCGTGCTCCGCGGCACACATGCCGGGCAGCCCGGGGTATCGATGCATCGCGGGACGCGCGTCACGCTGTCCGTGGACGACGGCCGCCCGCTCCCGTTCCAGCTGGACGGAGAGTTGCGTGAGGCCGGCGGCGACATCGAGGTCGGCCTCGCCGAGCGCCGCCTGAACGTGATCTGCCGCCCCCCTTCATCATCGGGACGAAAGAGCTGAGATGCTGCGTCGCCTGACATTCTGTGCCGCATGCCTGGCGATCGCGCTGTCCGCCACGCCGGCTCTCGCGCAGAATCCGGTGCTCGAGCCGGACACGATGCCCGTGGCGGATACGATTCCGGACGAGCTGCCCAGCCCGCGTGCTGCCTTCGTCCGTGCGATGGTCGTCCCCGGGTGGGGCCACGTGTATACTGGCGAGTACACGCGTGGGGCCGTGTATTTCACGCTCCAGTCCACCAGCTGGTTCATGCTTGTGAAAACGCTGCGCCGGCTGGACGAAGTGGAGGATCGTGAAGAGCGCCTGACTTCGCTGGCCACCGACTCACTGGAGGCTGCGATGGCGGCGGACTCGGCGCTCGCGGAGGAGCTGGAGGATCCTGAAGCCTACGAAACCGCCCTGCTCGGATATCCGGGGCTCCAGAACGCACGCAGTCTCGCGCGCGCACGGCGGCAGCAGCGCCAGGACTGGATCACGTACACATTGTTCTTCACGTTCGCCGCTGCCGTAGATGCCTATGTGACCGCGCACCTCAAGGACTTCCCGGCCGAAGTCATCGCGGAGCCGGCGCCGGGTGGACGCATGGATCTGGGCGTGCAGATCCCGCTGGGGAGGAGGCACTGATGGCGGACGACCGTCCCATCGGCGTTTTCGACTCCGGTATCGGCGGCCTCACCGTCGTGCGCGAGCTGCTGCAACGGCTGCCCAATGAGCGGATCGTGTACTTCGGCGACACGGCGCGGGTGCCGTACGGCCCGAAGTCGCCGGCGACGGTCCTGCGCTACTCGGAGGAGTCCGCGTCGTTCCTGCTCTCGCGCGACGTGAAGATGATCGTGATCGCGTGCAACACGGCGACGGCCCACGCGGCGCAGCGACTGTCCGATCTGCTGCCGGTTCCGGTGACGGGCGTTATCGAGCCCGGTGCACGCGCCGCGGCGAGCGCGACCAGATCGGCGCGCGTCGGAGTCATCGGGACGGCCGGGACGATCGGCTCAGGAGCCTACGACCTCGCCGTACGACGCCTGCTTCCGGATGCACGTGTCTACGCCCAGCCGTGTCCGCTGTTCGTTCCGATCGTCGAGGAAGGCTGGTATTCGCACAGCGCAGCCCGTCTGGTCGCGGAGGAATACCTGAAGCCGCTGCACGAGATGGATGTGGACGTGCTGATCCTGGGCTGCACGCACTATCCGATGCTGCGTTCGCTCATCGCCGAGGTCATGGGACCCGACGTTCAGCTTGTCGATTCCGCCGCCGAGACGGCCCGCGAGGTCGCCGAGGTGCTCGACCGTTTCGACCTGCACCGGACGGACCCGCAGCCGCCGGCCCACACCTTCGCCGCCAGTGACGCGCCGCTCCGTTTCCGCGATGTCGGCCGGACGTTCATTGGCAACGTCATCAGTGTCGTCGAACAGGTCGACGTCGAGGGACTGGGTCACGCCGCCTGAGTCAGACCACGCCCTTAGCCGTCTCCCACGTGCGCAGCTCAGCGCCCGTCTCGTCCACGACGATGTATGTGTAGTGGGAGATCCAGTCGCCCGCATTCAGATACCAGCGGCCGGGTGCATGCTCGTGCAGCACCGGGAGGTGCGAATGGCCGCACACCACCCACGCCAGGTCCGGGTCCGCACTCAGCTGGTCCGTCGCCCACGACGCCAGGAACCCCGCACGCCCTTCCGCCGATAGATCTTCGTCCGATTTCGCGTGCGTCGTGGACACGGACCGCGCCAGGCGCAGCCCGAGCTCGGGGTGCAGCGCGCGGAATGCACCGATCGCCACAGGGCTGCGAATGACCGCCTTGAGCGCCCGGTACTTGAAATCGCCGCGGCCCAGCCCATCGCCATGCGCCACCAGGGCACGCCGGCCGCCGAGCTGAGTGTGGAATGGCTCCGTGTAATACGTGATACCGACATGCTCCGTCAGGAAACGGCCGCCCCAGGCATCGTGGTTGCCACCCGCCATGGTCACCGGCATCCCCGCGTCGACCAGGTGGGCGAGCGCAGCCAGTGTCCGGAAATGCCGGCCGGGTATCACCTCGCCATACTCGAACCAGAAGTCGAACAGGTCCCCGGCAATCAGCAGCGTACCGGCATCGGACCCGACACGCTCCAGGAACGTCACGAACTGGCGTTCCGTGGCGTCCGGCACGGCGCCCAGGTGAATATCGGAGACGATGTAGTCAGGTTTGTTCATGGCGGCCGAAGGTACAGCGGCAGCCGCTCCAGTCACAACCCGGCCGCGGGATTGCGGCACCGCCCGGCCTCGCCAGTGTGGAGCCGGAAAGCTATTCTTTTCCCATGACCCGACCTGGAACCATGACGCGACCCGTCCGCCTCGAGCACGGCCTAATCCAGCGAAATCCCGGCTTTCCCCTGGAGCTCGACTGGATCGCCGATATGCGAGTGAACCGCAGCGCCGTGGAACGTCGCACGGCGACGATCGGCACGCGCCGCACCGTGAAGAAGGAATGGCAGGCTGCATGGCTGCTGCGTGCCGTCACGCTGATGGACCTGACGACGCTGGCGGGCGATGATACGCCCGGCTACGTGCGCCGGCTGTGCGCGAAGGCCATGCGCCCGGTACGTCAGGACATCCTCGAAGCGCTGGACGCCGCAGATCTCGGCATTACGACTGCCGCCGTCTGCGTCTACCACCAGCTCGTACCGACAGCCGTCGAGGCGCTGCGCGGCAGCGGCATCCCGGTGGCCGCGGTATCCACCGGATTCCCGGCCGGACTGTCTCCCTTCCCGCAGCGTCTGGAAGAGGTGCGGGCGTCGGTGGCTGCCGGTGCGCGCGAAATCGATGTGGTGATCACGCGTGCCCACGTCCTGAATGGCGAATGGGAGGCGTTGTACAATGAGGTGCGTGCGTTCCGTGAGGCGTGCGGCGATGCGCACATCAAGGTCATCCTGGGCACTGGCGAGCTCAGCACGCTGCGCAACATCGCGCGCGCATCGATGGTCGCGATGATGGCGGGCGCCGACTTCATCAAGACGTCCACCGGCAAGGAGTCCATCAACGCCGTGTTGCCGACGGGGCTCGTCATGGCCCGCGCCATCCGCGACTACCACGAGCGCACCGGTCACATCGTCGGCTTCAAGCCTGCGGGCGGAATCCGTACCGCGAAGCAGTCGCTCGAGTGGATGCTGCTCATGAAGGAGGAGCTGGGCACCCGGTGGCTCGCGCCAGAGCTGTTCCGTTTCGGTGCGAGCTCACTGCTCGCGGACATCGAGCGGCAGCTCGAGCACTACGTCACCGGCCGCTATTCCGCCGGACACCGTCATCCCATCGCGTAGGAGACCGCGTTGAAGGTCGCCGAGATATTCGAAACGCTGGAGTACGGCCCCGCGCCCGAGAGCGCCGCGCCCGCCAACGAATGGCTGGACCGCTACGACCGTCGCTTCGGGCTGTTCATCGACGGCGCGTGGCACGAGCCTGCCGAGGGCGCGTACTTCGAGTCGATCAACCCTGCCAGCGCGCAGCGTCTCGCGGACATCGCACAGGCATCCGCCCCGGACGTGGATGCGGCCGTCACCGCCGCACGCAATGCCCTGGAGCCGTGGAGAGAAATCGGGGCGCACGCCCGCGCGCGCTACCTGTACGCGATTGCGCGCCAGATCCAGAAGCACTCACGCGAGTTCGCCGTCCTCGAGTCCATGGACAACGGGAAGCCGATCCGCGAATCGCGGGACATCGACATTCCTCTCGTGGCCAGGCACTTCTACCACCACGCCGGCTGGGCGCAGCTCATGGAGACGGAGCTGCCGGGTTACGAGCCGGTGGGTGTCGTGGGGCAGATCATTCCGTGGAACTTCCCGCTGCTCATGATGGCGTGGAAGATTGCGCCGGCCCTCGCCATGGGGAACACCGTGGTGCTCAAGCCGGCGGAGTTCACGTCGCTCACCGCACTCCGCTTCGCCGAGCTGTGTGCCGCGGTGGGCCTGCCGAAAGGCGCGGTGAACATCATCACCGGCGATGGCCGCACTGGTGAAGCGCTGGTGAGCCACCCGGACGTGGACAAGATCGCATTCACCGGATCCACGGAGGTCGGCCGCCTCATCCGTACGGCGACGGCAGGGACGGGGCGGAAGCTGTCCCTGGAGCTCGGCGGCAAGTCGCCGTTCATCGTGTTCGACGACGCCGATCTCGACAGTGTTGTCGAAGGTGTGGTGGACGCCATCTGGTTCAACCAGGGGCAGGTGTGCTGCGCCGGCAGCCGCATCCTGGCCCAGGAGGGGATCGCCGACCGCCTGGTGGCGCGGCTGCGGGAGCGGATGGAGACGCTGCGGGTGGGCGATCCCCTGGACAAGGGCGTGGACATCGGCGCCATCGTGGCCCCCGTGCAGCTGGAGAAGATCGCCCAGCTCGTGCAGCAGGGGCGCGACGAGGGCGCCACGCTCTGGCAGCCGTCGTGGAGCTGCCCGCAGGAGGGCTGCTTCTTTCCCCCCACCCTCTTCACGGACGTGGCCCCGTCGTCCACCGTGGCGCAGGTGGAGATCTTCGGACCCGTCGTCGTGCTGATGACCTTCCGCACGCCGGCGGAGGCCGTGGAGCTGGCCAACAACACGCCCTACGGCCTGGCCGCCAGCGTGTGGACGGAGAACATCAACCTGGCGCTGGACGTCGCTCCCAAGGTGCTGGCCGGCACGGTGTGGGTGAACTCAACGAACCTCTTCGACGCCGCCTCCGGGTTCGGCGGCTACCGCGAGAGCGGGTTCGGGCGCGAGGGCGGGCGCGAGGGGCTGTGGGAGTACGTGAAGCCGCGCTGGCAGGCGGAGGCGAAGAACGGCGCGGCCAGGAAGGAGGAGAAGAAGGCGAAGCCGCCGAAGGCGGAGAAGCAGCGCGGCGGCGGCCCCGTGCTCCCCCCCATCGACCGCACGGCCAAGCTGTACATCGGCGGCAAGCAGGCGCGGCCCGACAGCGGCTACGCGCTCTCCGTGCACGGCGCCGGCGACCGGCTGCTGGGCGAGGTGGGGCTGGGCAACCGCAAGGACGTCCGCAACGCCGTGGAGGCCGCTCACAAGGCGCGGGGCTGGGCGAAGGCGACGGCGCACGCCCGCGCGCAGGTGGTCTACTACCTGGCCGAGAACCTGGCCGCCCGTGCGGACGAGTTCACCCGCCGCATCGCGCAGAT
>DATHUY010000136.1 GCA_035461765.1 Longimicrobiales bacterium | reverse complement strand
TAACGCGCCTGGAGGCGCTCGACACACGACAGAGCCGGGTCGTGGAGCTTCGGTACTTCGGCGGTCTGACGATCGAGGAGACGGCCCAGGTCCTCGGCGTCTCGGTGGTCACGGTCAAGCGCGACTGGACGACCGCCCGCGCGTGGCTCTACCGCGAGGTCCGCGACTCGTTGTGAGGCGGCCGCAGCCTGAATTCCTGTACCCCTGTGCACAGCGATGGGATGAGCTGGCGCTGGTACACCAGCCCATTCCCGGACGCTGCGTGATCAACGGTCTTCGGCCACACCCTCCGGCTTGAGAGGCCGCGCCGGCGGCACGTCGTTCCAGTTGATGATCGCGTTGAACACCATGCCGAACTCACCGTGATTCTGCCAGCGGTAGATGGGATTGTTGGCGAACATGATCACGCGCCCCCGCCCGTTGTACGCATTCGGTACATCGACCACGAACGCGCGTCCGGCGATGCTGTCGGCGCCCGTCATCAGTCCGCTCAGGACCGCATCATCGCCGCCGACGTAACGGGCGAGGACGTTCGCCTCGTCCGCAACACCGACACGGAAGACCTGTGAGTTCTGGCCGTACTTCATCGGGAAGATCGAATCCGGATGCCCGTAGAAGACCGGGTGCTCCATCCTCGAGATCTTCGCCAGCACGAGCGGCTTCTGCGCGCTCACACCTTCCGGCGACTCCAGGTCGAACGACCGGCCGAACCCGAACTCGATCGGGAAGCGCACCGCATTGTGCGTCGCGATCAGCGTCCGGCCGGCCTGCAGGAACTGCTCGAACGCACGGACGCCCGCCTCGCCGAAGCCACCCGTCATGTCAGCCGTCTCGCCATACATGCCGAGGAAGCGGAACCGCTCCGTCTGTCTGTACGGCTGCGGCCGATCGGCCGGATCGGCCAGCACGCTCTCGCGATTGATGTTCTGCGACGCCATGACGATGACATCGTAGTCCGCCTCGAGGTTCCCCTGCATGACCCGCTCCTTGTAGATCAGGTCATACGGTATGCCGAACTGATCGAACGCGTGACGATACCAGCCGAGCTCCTGTGTGCCGTTCCACTGCGAATAGATCGCGATGCGCGGCGCATCGGCATCGTGCGTGGCGACCATGGGCACGTTCGACAGTGCAGCCCCGGTCAGACCGAGCGAGTCGACGAGCGCCTTCGCCGCCTCCACCTGCTGCGGCGAGCCGGTGATGATGAACGAGCCGGCCGGGAACTCGACGCCTTCCGCCGCGAACGGCTGCTCGGCCACGCTGACATTCATGTCCAGCAGCCGATACCGCAGCTGGATCATGTGATTGGAGCCGAGATGTGCCACGGCGAGGGCGGCCGTACCGCTGCCGGCCACTGCGCCGTGTGACGCAGGCACGTCGACCGGTGTCACGGGTGCATCGAGTATGGCCGCGTCGTCGATCTGGAGGACGTCGGCGTCGAACGCCAGCCCCATCGTCCAGCCGCTGTCATCGTACGTGCGCAGGCGCGCGTCCGGATACTCCTGGATCTCGAGGAGATTCTTGGCGAGACGGCCATACGGCTGGTCGAGCTTGATGATGTAGGAACCCGCGGGCAGCGTGTCGGACTCGAGGACGAGCTTCGAATCGAGCCTGCCGACCTCGATGGCCTGCGCACGCAGGACGTCGAGCAGCGTGGTCACGCGCGTCATGTCCCGCTGCACCGGAATCGCAAATCCGTACGGCGCCTCCGTCCGTCCCTTCTCCATCGAGTTGCGCGTCTTCACATGGAAGTTCTCGAGCACCAGGCTCGGGAACATCGCCGTGAGCTGCAGCCCGAGCAGCACACCCGTCTGCATGTAGTTGGCGTTGTTACGTCGTGTGAACTCCGACACTGCGTGCTCGGGCACGGGGATGCCGCGATACCACTCGCGATCCTGACTCCCGCCACGTCCGGTCGGCACGCCGCCCGCGCGGCCGGCCTGCGAAGCGCTCCGTGCGTTCCGACCCCCGCGCGCGCCAGCCGTCGCCGTGTCAGCCGCGGCCGCCGAATCGGCCGCTGCCTTCTCGCGCGCCGTGCGCAGCGAGTCCACGTCGACGTCGCGCCCCGACTGCGTCTCGTACATCCGCATCATGCCGTTGTGGTTGTACGCCACCGATCCGAGGTAGCCGGGCGACCAGCCATCCATGAACGCGTGGGTGTATACGCCCGGCATGCCCCACTTCGTCATCTGCGCAAGCTCCCAGTCGGAGAAGAAGCGCAGCTCGCCGAACAGGAGCGGATCGAGGTTGGGATTCTGCGGCGGGCCGCCGCTGTACGTGTAGAGCAGCGCGAGCGATTCGTGCAGGTCGTGCATGATCGGCGGATACGCCGTGAAGTACCAGTCCGTGATCGCGCGCATCGAGACCTGCGACAGGTTGATGTCGCGGTTGTTGTCGTGATAGACGTAGCGACCCCAGTACGGCACGCCCATCGTGCGGTTCCGCGTCCTCCACTCCGCCCGCGCCGTGTCGTTCATTGCCAGCGTGTCCGGCCGCTCATCGCTGGTCGCGATGATCGAGTCCCGCTCGAGGTTGCGGTAGAACCAGTCCACCAGGCGGTCACGCCCGTCCGGGTCGGCGACGGGTGTGATGGAGACGATGACGTTGTCACGGATCTGACTGACGAACGGCGATGTCTCCACCGCCAGCCGGTACGCGAGCTCCATGAGCATCTCGGGCGGGCCGAGCTCGCCGCTGTGGAGGCCGCCCATGAGGTGGTAATGAGGCTTCGTCGTGTCGATGAGTCTGCGAATCTCGTCTTCATCGGCTCCGCGCGGATCCGCTATGCGTGCGAGGTTGTCACGGTTCTCACGGAGTCCCGCGATGTTCTGATCGGAGGACACCCACACCACGACCAGCTCGCGCCCCTCATCCGACCGGCCGATAGTCTCTACCTGTACACGGGGCGATGCCGCCGCGAGCGCGCGGTAGTACCGGATGATGTCTTCGTAGTACGTGAGCATCTTCGGCGCACCGACGTAGTAGCCGAGCACGTCCTTCGTCGTCGGTATGCCGTCCGCCAGAGGGAGGTGATCGACGAGGGGACTGCCGTACTGCGGGTCACTCGTCCATTCCGAATACAGCCTCGCGAATTCCGCATCCTGCTGCTGGCCCGGATCGCGGAGCCCGGTCACGGCCTGCTGTGCGTTCAGTCCCGGTGCACCGGCGCCGAGCAGTACGAGTCCCATCAGCATGGGCTTCCATGCTCGTGCGCAGAGGGGTGCCTTCCTCATCGGCGTGTCTCCTTGGAATGGACTGTAAGTGCAGCGTGCGGTATCCGGGCATGGCTCGCTGGCCACCCCCCGACCTGGTGCTCATGATGCTTCGCTGGAAGCACTAGCATACCGCACCCCGCCGTGCCGGTCCAGATTTGCCGGCGACGGGAGGAGACGGCCTCACTTGATTGGAGGATGAAACGCCGTCACGGCGCGACACCCGGTGCCGCACCTGACGATGGCCGGTCAGCGCCGTCCATGCACCACGGACGGCGCTCCCGGCGGTCGGTGGATCAGCGCTCAGGTGCGAGCATCATGGTGAGCTGGCGGCCCTCCAGATGGCGCGAGCGGGCCTCCACCCGGGCATACTCCGACAGGTCCTCCTGCACCGTGTCGAGCAGCTCATGCCCCAGATCGGGACGGCGCAGCTCGGGGCCGCGGAACCGGACCGTGATCTTGACGTTGCTCCCCTTCTCCAGGAACCGGCGCGCGTTGCGCAGCTTGAAGTCGAGGTCATGGTCGTCCGTGCGCGGTCGCAGCTTCACTTCCTTCACACTCACCGTGTGCTGCTTCTTTTTCGCTTCCTTTGCACGCTTCTGCTGCTCGTACTGGTAGCGGCCCCAGTCCATGATGCGGACTACGGGCGGACGCGAGCGTGCGGCCACCTCGACGAGATCGAGGCCGGCTTCGGCTGCAGCTTCTCTGGCTTGTTCGATGGAGACGATGCCTCGTTGCTCGCCGGTGTCGGCGATGAGGCGGACGGGACTGATGCGGATCATTTCGTTGACGCGTGTGTTGTTGTTCCCTGCTATGATTCCCTCCCTGTGGAATGATTGGAACCGGTGCAGAACGCCCGACGCACGGCACCGCTGTATGTCATACACGAAGCCGGCGGTGAAGGTCCGACACCGCCTGTCGATCAGCGTCGTGCAGTCGGCGGCAGAGCGGGCACCATGGTGACATCTGCGGGGCCGCCGACCTCGAATGCACGCGACCGGCTGGCCGACCTGCCGTTGACCAGGTCGGTGATCGTGATCGTCATACGATACCGGCCCCGCGAAAGCGACGTCTCCACGCGGCGAAGCTCAGCCTGCGTGCGCTCACGCCCGCTGTCCGATTTCCCGACGAATCGCAGGCGGACTGGCTTCCGGTCCTCCGTTCGACCGCGGTCCGAGCTCGGCGCGTGCTCGATCACGATGTCGGTCGCGTAGTCTCTCGCGGGCGCCAGGTTGTATATCTCGTAATAGACGTCGAATGCGCTCGATGGCAGACGGCTCGTGGGCAGGAGGGCGAGCGTGACATCCCCGCGCTTCCAGCCGGCGTGCGCATCGGGCTGACCCAGCGCAATGTCGCTCAGCATCAGCTGGCTCCCGCTGTAGTCCGGTATCGGGAAGCGCTCGCTGTACAGCTGACCGATACCGGGAGAGGTGGCATCCGTCATGATGACGCGCTGGCGCGTGCTCGCCGATGGCGGTGCGGGCACCTCGACGTGGGTATAAAGCAAATGATCGTCGTCCAGCGGCCGCGCGACGTCCACGTAGACCGTGTCGTGCGTGTTCGATACGGAGCCGATCGCGGTATCGGCGAGCACGAGCGTAACGCTGAAGCGATATCGCGTCCTGCTGTCCGCGGCCTCCGTTTCGAGGCGACCCGCCTCGACTGCGAACGCCGTCACGATCGCGGTGGTGCCGCCTCTCCCGCGGAACGTGTACAGGTCGTAGTAGAACGGCAGGGGTCGCATCGAGGCCGCGGCAGAACCGCCGCGTGCGCCGCCGGGCGAGGATGCAGCGGACCTGTCCGCGTCGACGCCGGATACGGCGGCGGTGGTAATCGCGGCCAGCGCGAACAGGAGAGAGAGACTGCTGCCGGACATGGAGCTCACCCCGGGGTATGTTCCAGCATAGCCACGGAGTGCCGGCGAGTCCAGTGGCACGACCGGTGCGCGGACTGCATCATGCTTTGTCCGCGCCGCCACAGACCACGGAATGCCGCGTTGAAGACAACAGATGACGTCCCGATCCGGGATCCCGACGGGGACCTGCTGCGCGCACTCATCGAGCTTTCGACGATTCAGTATCTCGAGGTCGCGCCTGCGGGCGGGATCCTGCGCACGAACGATTCCTTCGCCCGGCATGTCGGCATCGCTGCAGCGGACCTGGAGGGTCGCAGTGTGGCCGACTTCCTCACTGAATCCGATGGTCCGCAGGTGCTGGACTGGGCGAGCGGCGGCGCCCTGCCGTCGGATGCCACGTGCCTGCTCAATGTCGTCACGTCTGCACACAATCCCCGCACACTGCGTTGTGTGCTGCAGCGACGCAGTGACCGGTTGATCATTCTGGGCGAGGCGGAGAGTGGTGAAGCGCACGATGCCACTGCCCGGCTGCTTCTGGTCAACAACGAGTTCGCGACGTTGACGCGCGAGCTGGCGCGCAAGAGCCGCGCACTCGAGAACGCCAACGAGCAGCTCGTCCGCACGCTGAAGGACCTCGAAACGTCATACTGGCATCTGCAGAAGATCCAGGAGGTGTTGCCGGTCTGCATGTCCTGCGGCCAGGTGAAGAGCGGTGGCTCCCGCTGGGAGCCGGTCATCGATTATCTCAGGACGAACGATATCTTCGTGAGCCACGGGTACTGTCCACCCTGCCATGAGCGGCTCGTCAACGAGCTGGAGGAAGAGGACAGCATATGACCGACGGGCGCGCGCTGGCCGGAGCAATACTCGCCCGGCGCGACGATATCGCGGCGCGAGTGACGGAGGAGTTCCTCCAGAACCATCCCGACTGGCTGACGCGCTACGGCGATGCCGCCCGGACGCGTGGCGTGGAGGACGCACGGTTCCACATCGACTTTCTTGCGGGCGCCGTGCAGAGCGGCGGCGAAGCCGCCTTCCGCAACTACGCGACGTGGACGGCACGGGTCCTCGGCTCCAGAGGGATCGACCCGGACTTCCTGATCGAGAATCTGGCGGGGATTGGCGCAGAGTTCGCCTCATCGTTCGATGGCGACGACACTGCATCCATTGACCGGCTCATCGCTGCCGCCTGCCAGGCGGTCAGGGAGCGTGATGCCGAAGCATCACCCGCCCCTGCCGGCATGGACACCGACCTCAGGCTCTACCTGGATGCCATACTCGGCGGTCATCGCACTGCCGCCTTGAACGTCGCTCTCGAGCTGCTGCGCGACGGACTGTCCGTGCCCGACGTGTATACGGAGCTGCTTCAGGCCGCACAGTACGAGGTGGGGCGACTGTGGGAGGAGAATCGGATATCGGTCTCGACCGAACACATGGCGACGGCCATCACGCAGTACGTCGTCGCGCAACTCTATTCGCGCATGGAAATCCCCGACTCCACGCGCGGCAATGCGATCGTTACCGGCGTCGAGGGTGAGCTGCATCAGCTGGGCGCGAACATGGTTGCGGACGTGCTCGAGGCGGACGGCTGGAACGTCCGGTTTCTCGGTACCCAGCTACCGCACCGCGATGTCCTCCAGGCGATCGATGCCCACGAACCGGCGCTGGTCGGCATTTCCACCACCATGCTCTTCAACATGCCGAACGTGGCGCGACTGGTTGAGGATGTACGCAGGCACGCGCCGGGCGAGCTGCAGATCATTGTGGGTGGGGGTGCCTTCCGCCCGCGTGCCGACATGTGGCGTGATATCGGCGCGAACGGCTTCGCCCGCGACCTCAGAGACACGGTAACACTGGTACGTGGACTGTACACTTCCCCCCGGGAATGACAATGTTCGTGTTCATCTCCCACCTGACCGTGCCCCCGGACGATCACGAGGCGCTCGAAAAGCACTTCCGCCAGCGATCGCGCCTCGTCGACTCGTTTCCCGGCTTTGTGCACCTTCAGCTTCTGAAGCCGAAAGCCGGGCCCGCAACGCACACGTTCCTGACCATGTGGGAAGATGCGGACTCGTTCAGACGCTACATGAAAAGCGAGGAGCGGGAGGTCTCGCACAGCCGTGAGCCGGCCGCAATCATGGCGCGGACGACCGTGCGGCACGAGGCGTATGAAGTGCTCATGGATTCGCGATACGATGCTGACCCGCCGTCGCAGCCTGCCGACGGAGTCTGACCTGCCTCCGCGGTACCTCGCACATGACTTGCACGTCCGTCCCGTTACAAATGCAGCTCATGACAGGAGGCAGAAGATGGCGAAGGACATCGCGGGGAAGAGGGTGGCGGTGCTGGTCGACAACGGGTTCGAGCAGGCCGAGCTGGAGCAGCCGATGGAAGCGCTGCGGAAAGCCGGCGCCGAGGCCGTGATCGTGTCGCCACAGAAACAGAAGGTGAAGGGCTGGCAGCACACCGACTGGGGCGACGAGTTCGATGTCGATGTGAACCTGGAGGATGCGGACGCGGATACATTCGACGCCCTCGTTCTGCCCGGTGGCCAGATGAATCCGGACAACCTGCGTGTGAACGATCGCGCCGTTGCCTTTGCACGTGCCTTCTTCGACGCCGGCAAGCCCGTGGCCGCGATCTGCCATGGTCCGTGGCTGCTGATCGAAGCCGACGTCGTGCGCGGCCGCCGGATGACATCGTGGCCGTCGCTCAGGACCGACCTGCGGAACGCGGGTGCGGAGTGGCAGGACCGGGCCGTCGTGGTCGATTCCGGACTGGTCACCAGTCGCAAGCCGGACGACCTGCCGCAGTTCAACAGCAAGATGATCGAGGAGATCGCGGAAGGGGTTCACGCCGGGCAGTCGGCCTGACCCTGCCGGCGGCCGCCGCGCCGCTGGCGCGGCGGCTCACGCGGTTCACACGGGCGCACTGGCGTCTGGCTCCGTTCCTGCACCACAGCACTGCATGTCGAATCCATTTGCGAGGCTGTTCCCCGGCCTGACCGGCCGCAAGGGCGTCATCGAGTCGGTCGTTGCACGTCGCACATTCCGGGATGTGATCCTGCCGCCGAACACGCTGCGCATGCTCCAGGAAGCGCTCACGCAGGTGCACAGCTACAACCTCATATTTCACGAATGGGGACTGGGCGAGAGGCATCCGACCGGGACCGCGCTCGCGTTCAACTTTGCCGGGCCGTCCGGTACGGGGAAGACGATCTGCGCGGAAGCCATAGCGCATCAGTTGAACAAGCGCCTTCTGCTCGTACGCTACGCGGAGCTGGAGTCGATGTGGTTCGGTGAGACACCCAAGAACGTGGCTGCGATCTTCCGCATGGCGCAGGAAGAGGATGCGGTCCTGTTCTTCGACGAGGCGGATGCCATCGCGGCGCGCCGCTCGACGGACGTCTCACACGGCATGCAGCGCGAGTCGAACACCACGATCAACGTCCTGCTCCAGGAGCTGGAGCGTTTCGATGGCGTGGTGATCTTTGCCACGAATCTGGCCGCGAACTTCGATCCCGCCTTTGAAAGACGCATCCGCACACACGTGCTGTTCGAGCTGCCTGCGGTCGAGGAGCGTGAGCAGATCTGGCGAGTCCAGCTGCATCAGCGCACGCCGCTCGCCGACGACGTCGATTTTCGCGCACTGGCTGAGCGATATGCGGTGAGTGGCGGTGACATCCGCAATGCGGTGTTGAAGGCAGCGCTCGCCGCGGCCGCCGAGCAGGGCCCGGACGACGCGAAGCGCATTCATCAGCGGCATTTCATCGGTGCCATGGAGGATGTGGTCCACGCAAAGGCAGTGATGAAGCAGTCCGTGATCGAGGCGCCGGAACGCCCGTACGAGGCCGCGCTCACGGAAACGCGACAGATGCTCGAACAGATGCGCATTGCCGGTACCCTCACCGCCGCGGCCGCCGGTGCGGCGCTGCTGCTGGCCGTGGCGGCGCTGGTCATCGCGCTCTGGTAGATCGGACGCGGAAACCACTCTGCAGGACGGCTCATCGGGGCAGGCCCGCGTCCCCGGAAGCGCGGGGCGGCATGTCCGCACGCGCCCCGGCCATGTGGCCCTGAGCCGTTCTGCAGAGTGGGTTCCGCGTCCGAAACTCTACCTGGCGGCCGCTGCCAGTGTCGGCGCGCTGCCGAGCAGGACGCGACCGCCCGCGGCAAACCCGGTGATCGCGTGCCTCTCTCCGTCGGCATAGTGTGCGGAGAATCGCAGTGCGAACCGGTCGGCAACCGGCACAGAGAGATCCGCGCTCACGCCGGTGCCTCCTTCGTGGCTCCCGACACCGGCCAGGCCAATGAAGCCGGAAGCGAGATCGCGTCGCACTGCGTTGTAGCCGATGCCGATGCGAGCGACCTGCTGCGGCGAGAATGCGTTCGGGGGGAACGTTTCCAGCCTCAGGTGCACGGTTTCGGCTGATCCGGCGCGCAGGTAGAGCGATGGCCAGGCTGCCCGGGACGACTCTCCCTCGTATTCCTCGAAACCCGGAGCGAGGGCGAGTCCCGCCCCGACCCCGAATGATTTCCAGTCGCCCCGCAGCCGCACGGTCCCGAAAGCGCCCTGGTGCGACTCCCAGTCGGACGTCATGAAGCCGCCGGCTGCGTCCACGCGAACGATTTCGTTCAGGCTGTAGTCCCCTTCCACGGCTGCCACCTTGTACGGCACCCGGTCGGCGCGAAGCAGGTCGCCGTCACAGGACAGCTCGGCATGCTCGTCGGTGCCGGTGCCGATCATGAGTCCGAGACTGCCGTTCGGTCGTATCACGGGTTGCACCGGGACCTGCCATACGACCAGCACGAGGAGTCCACGGTAGCGCCGGCAGCGCTCCAGCAGGCCTGGTCCCTTGCGCGATCTCACCGTTTCGGGGTTCGCCATGTTCGCTCCCTGATGAAGCAGTGCGGTGACTGATTCACCAAGGTGCACGCAAACGACGGTGATCGAGATACGCGGGCCTACGTAGAAGCGCAGGCAGGTATACGTAGTTACGGTGGAATGGGGGACTACGGGGCGATCCGGCCCGTGCAGACGTCGCGCAGCTAATGCCGGTTGATCATCATCTCCGCCACCGCGTCGAAGAACTCTCGCAGAATGGCATCGACATCCGCGGGGAATGCCGTCTCCTCGAGCGCGCGATCCATCAGCTCCAGCCAGCGCTCGCTCGCGCGGCGATCGATCGGGAATGGCACGTGCCGCGCGCGCAGCCGTGGATGTCCGCGCTGCTCGATGTATCGCTGCGGACCGCCGAAACGACCGATCAGGAAGTCGCGGAGTCGCTGTTCGGCACCCGCCAGGTCATCCGGCGGATACATGGGGCCGAGCACGTCGTCGTCCGGAACCTGCCGGTAGAATGCCGCCACCAGCCGCTCGAACCCGTCCTCTCCGATGGCCGCGAATACCCCGTCCTCGTTCATGGCTCCGGCGGCGCGGTCCGCCTGCGCGCGGCGGCGCGCTCACCGCTGATCGATGTGAACAGCTGAAGCGCGGGAATGCCGACCGCTATCGCGACCGCCGGTCCCCCGGCGTCGACCGCGCTGACGAGCACCATCGTGCCGACAAGCACACCGATCGGCCCCACGACCGCGGCCGCGTAACTGCCGCGCTGCCGGTTGCCTGCATGGACGCCGAACGCCATGCCCAGGGATTCGCCGATCCCGCCGCCGATCAGCGCGCCGCCCAGCCCGCAGAGGTCATAGCAGTTCTCCGAGAGCCTCGTTTCCAGGCCGTACCCCAGCGCGCCGCCCAGCAGCAGTCCCAGCGCGCCTCCGATCAGACCACCACCGATCATCTGCGGAGTACGATCGAGCGTATCCTGCGTGAAGGCGTCATTCAAGGTGAGATTTGGCACGCCGGCACCAGCCGCGGCGGGAAGCGGACCGGGCACCTGCGAGTGCAGCGGTGCGGTGCGTATCAACAGCGCGCAGAGGACCGCCGTGAATGCGGCAGGCACCCGCATCGTTCCATGTCGCATCCGTGTACTTCCCCGGCCGCGCATGGCAGCCGTCACTCCATTGTGAACTCGTGCGCGAACGCGACATCGAATGAGAATGTCTTCGCGCGGCTCCGCGACTGCATGGCATCTGCGATGCGCTCCAGCCGCGCGGGAATCCCGAGGATCCTGTCACGCGCCTTCTCACCTGCTTCGTTCAGGTCTTCCAGCAGTTCGATGCGCCAGAACCGGATCTGCTCCTGTACGATCTTCAGGTAGTCGCGCGGACCGTAGATCTCCGCGCGCCGCACGACATCGGCCATTTCCCTGAAGCCCGGCATGAGGACACCCGGCATGTCGATCGCCGGCATGATCGCGGCCGCGGACTCCAGTGCGCGATTCGGGTCGCGCGCCAGGACGTGCCTGAAGATCTCGCGGTAGAAGGCATAGTGCCGCGCTTCTTCCTTCGCAACGTTCGACAGCACCATGCCGATGGTCGGCTCGTACTCGCTCGCCAGCTTCCCCGTGTTTGCGTGGCTCACCTGCGTCGCACGCTCCTGGAGCGTCGTATACACGAACACGCGGTACGGGTCCCGGTCCCATACAGGATCGAAGCCCGCACGGAGATACTCGAACTGCATGCGCTCCAGCACGGGATTGTTCAGCACTCTGCTGTCACGGCTGTAGTCGTGCAGGATCGCGCCATGCCGATCTTCCTCGGCCGTCCACATGTTCGTCCACTTCGACCAGAAACTGTCGTTGCCGAGATAGACCGCGAGCAGGCGATGGAAATGCGGTAGCCCCTCCTCCGTCAGCAGGTTGAGCGCAAGGGCGACGCGCATGGGGAAGCTGATCCCCTGCGCGCGGGCGCGTAGCTCCTTCAGGTGGTCATCCGGATCGGTGTCGGGCGGAGGCGCGAGCAGCTCGCTGGGGAACCACAGGACGCGTTTCGCCTCATGCACCTGCATGAGCTCGTGCACGATGTCTTCGAGGTCCGCCAGGACCTCGACCTTGGCGAGTGTATCGGATTCCATGGTTTCCATTGATCACCGGGGGTTCGCCGGTCTGCGACGCAAGCTGCGCGCCCCGGTCCCGGGAGGGCGCTCCGGTCGTGTTGCCCGGACGACAGCCACGGACCCATTGTTCAGGGCGTACACATCTTCGGAGAATGTCGAGGCTAGACCGATGAAGACACTCCTCGCTGCAATCAGTGTGGCCACGGCCGTCGCCGGCTGTGCGGCCACCACGGCCACTCCTGATCCGCCGCAGCGCTTCGCTGCAGACCGGATCGTCACGCGCGGCGACAGCTTTGCGATACGCCTGAATGGCGAGTGGATCGGGATGCAGATGGTGTCCGTGGTGCCGGTCAGTGGTGGATTCCGCTTCAGCGAGACCACCACCATGCCGCAGATGTCGCAGACGACCGAGGTGATGTTATCCGAGCGGCTGGAGATGCGGCGGGTGACGCAGCGTGGCACCCGCGGTGAGCAGGAGATGCGAATCGACGTCGAGTACCTGTCGGGCCGAGCGTCAGGCACTGCGCGCACACCGGGACAGAACGGCATGGAGGATCGGGCCGTCGACTCAGCAGTACCGCCCGGCGTCATCGACGACAATGTGCTTGCCGCGCTGCTGCCTGCTCTCGAGTGGGCGGAGGACACGCAGCACACGCTGGCGGTATTCCAGTCGGGCAGAAACATGCTGAGCGAGCATCGCCTGCGCGTCGCCGGCTCCGCGACTGTGGAGGTGCCAGCCGGCCGATTCGAAGCATTCCGCATCGAGTCCGCGGGCGGCGACGTACCCCTGGTTTTCTACGTGGAGAGATCCCCGCCCCACAGGCTCGTCAGAATCGAAGTCCAGGGTACGGGCCTGGACGTGGTGCGGCTGTGACCGACCGGCGATGAGGTACCGCAGATTCGGCCGCACCGGCTGGAAGGTCGGTGACATCGGATACGGCATGTGGGGCATGGGCTCCTGGACCGGATCCGACGACGAGCAGTCGCTCGCGGCTCTGCAGCTGGCGGTGGATCTGGGCTGCAACTTCTTCGACACCGCGTGGGCGTACGGCGCCGGACACAGTGAGCGGCTACTCGGCGAGCTCGTGCGCGCGAATCCCGGTACACGTCTCTACACGGCCACCAAGGTGCCGCCGCTGAACCGCGCATGGCCGGCGCGGTCGGAGTACGCGCTCGGCGATGTGTTCCCGGCCGATCACATCCGCGAGTTTGCGGAGCGGAGCCTGGCGAACCTGGGCACACAGGCGCTCGACCTGCTGCAATTCCACGTATGGGATGATTCCTGGGCGGGCGAGGATGCATGGCAGCGCGCGGTGGACGACCTGCGCCGGGAGGGGCTGGTGCATGCCATCGGCATCAGCATCAATCGCTGGGAGCCGGCGAACTCGCTCGAGACCATCCGGACCGGCCTCGTCGATGCCGTGCAGGTCATCTACAACATCTTCGATCAGGCTCCGGAGGACGAGCTGTTCCCGCTGTGCCGTGAGCTGGACATCGCCGTCATTGCGCGGGTGCCGTTCGATGAGGGCTCGCTCACGGGTACACTCACGAAGGATACCCGCTGGCCGGAGGGAGACTGGCGCAACACCTACTTCGTGCGGGAGAATCTCGAGCCCACCGTGGATCGGGTGGATGCGCTGCGCGTCGAGCTGCCGCATGACATGTCCATGCCCGCGCTGGCGCTGCGTTTCATCCTGTCGAACCCCGACGTCTCGGTGGCGATCCCCGGGATGCGCCGGCCAGCACACGTGCGCGCCAACATCGCGGCGAGCGATGCCGGCGCGCTGCCGGACGAGGTGCTGGAACGACTGCGTGCGCACCGCTGGGACCGCACACCGACGTCGTGGTCGAGCTGATCAGCTGCCTGCCGGCTCCGCCATCGACAGTACCTGATCGCGCGACAGATCCATGTTGTGGACTTCCTTCGCGTGCTGCTGGACCGTTGCGACGAGCTGGTCGTCCGAGGACTCGCGGATAGTCTTGCCGCAGTCGCATGAAACCTGTTTCTGTGCCATGTCACCAACTCCCTGTTACAGTGTCAGCATTGTCGTGCCGCGGTCATCGGACTATAAGTCGGATGGCTTGCCACCGGCCCGGTGCGACCTTGGAAAAAGTATGGAGCCTCGATGCTGCGAATCCATCTGTCCGGACGCCTGACGATCGATGCGGAAAGCATCCGCCTCGGCCCGAACGACTTCCCCGGCCAGCAGGCCCGCGTAGCGTTTGCCGTGCTGGTCGGTGAGCGCAGCGACCCCGTGGCGCGCGTCGCGCTGGCGGATGCGCTCTGGCCGGAGCGGGTGCCGCCGGCCTGGGACACCGCCCTCAGCTCCATCGTAAGCAGACTGCGCTCGCTCCTCGGCCGGGTCGGCCTCGACGGGGCCGCGGCGCTCTCCACCCGCGACGGCTGTCACGAGCTGAACCTGCCAGGCGGTACATGGGTGGATCACGAGGTTGCCGCCGACAGCATCCACGAAGCCGAGGCTGCGCTGCGGGCGGGGGATCCAGCTCGCGCATACGGCCCGTCGGCAGTCGCTCACCATATCGCGCGCCGGCCGTTCCTGGCGGGGGAGCAGGGCCGCTGGGTGGAGCAGCGGCGTGAGAAGCTCGCCAGCATTCTCGTACGCGCACTCGAGTGCCGCGTCCACGTGTACCTGTGGAACGGCGAGCATTCCCTGGCCGTGGAGGCCGCCCGCGACGCCGTGGCGCTCGAGCCGTTCCGGGAGACGGCCTATCAGCTTCTCATGCGCGCGCACGCCGCCGCCGGCAACACGGCCGAAGCCCTGCGGACCTATGAACGCTGCCGCACGCTCATCGCCGAGGAGCTGGGAGTGAATCCGTCACCCCAGACGAAGGCAGTGCACGCTGAGCTTCTTCAGCAACTGTAGGCCGGGACACCCGAGGGCGGCGCAGCCGGGTCGCCGTCGGCTTCCATCCGACAGGACCCTTTCGCGATCGCCCACCGCATCGTATCCTGGCAGCGTGGCCCATGTAAGGCCATCCGCGTCCCCCCCGCGGAACCGCCCGGCGCTGCTGCCGCGGCTTCTCTTTTCAGCCAGCTGCGATCCAGCGTGGCTGCACCGAACCAACGGTTCGCTGTAGCCGCTCTCGAATTTCGAGCGTTGCGCACGCTCGCCACGACGCCGCACGTCCCGCGGCGTTCCATTCACCGCAGTGCCTCAGCCGGCACCCCGTCACGTTGGAGGACAGATGCATCGCAGTCGCACGTCGTTCCTCGCCGTCGCATTCGCAGCCATGGCGGCGACCTCATGCACCGAGAGACAGGCTCAGCCGCTCGAGCCGTCGCAGCAGCTCGACGCCGCACCCGTTGCGGTCCGCGCGACACCCGACATCATCGCCGCACAGAACCGGCACACGCCCGAGCTCATGCGCAGGGACGGCATCATCGGCACGGGTGTACGTGTCTCGGCCGCGGGCGAGTCGATCGTGGTGTACGCCGTCACGCCCAGTCACGCCGCGGCAGCGCGCGTGCCGTCCCGGCTCGACGGTTACGCAGTGGACGTGGTCGTAACGGGCCGTATCGATGCGGTGCGCGCCACCAATCCACAGCTCAAGGCGCGACCGGCTCCGTCCGGCTTCTCCGTGGGCCATCCTGCCATCACCGCGGGCACCATCGGCGCGAAGGTGAAGGACGCCGCGGGCAACGTTTACATCCTGAGCAACAATCACGTGCTCGCGAACTCGAATGCAGCATCGATCGGCGATGCGACGCTGCAGCCCGGCCCCTATGATGGCGGCACGTCAGCCGACAAGATCGGCACGCTCGCCGACTTCCAGCCCATCGTCATGGGTGGCGCGTCCAACACCATGGATGCAGCGATTGCGCGCGTGAACGGCGCCGACCTCACCGGCAGCACGCCTGCCGATGCGTACGGCGCGCCCGGCACGGCCCTCTACAGCGGCGGTCTGCTCAACAAGGGCGTACAGAAGTTCGGCCGCACGACCGGCCACACCACCGGTACCGTGACCGAGACGAACGTGACCGTGAGCGTGTGTTACGTGCCGCGCGGCATGTTCAGCTGCGCGGAGGCCGCCACGTTCAGCGGCCAGATCGGCATCTCGCCCGGCACGTTCAGCGCCGGCGGCGATTCCGGCTCGCTCATCGTGACGAACGACACCAACAAGTCACTGGTCGGCCTGCTCTTCGCCGGCAGCAGCACGCGCACGCTCGCCAATCCGATCGCGCCGGTGCTCCAGCGCTTCGGCGTATCTATCGACACCGGCAGTGGCGGCACTGAGCCGCCGCCGCCGCCTCCGCCCGGCGAGGATACCACCGTGCCGAACGCCGCGTTCAGCTACTCGTGCGGCAACAATTCGACGTGCTCGTTCACGGACCAGAGCACGGACAACGTCGGCGTGACCGCGTGGGCGTGGAGCGGCGCTTTCACCTCCAGCCTGCAGAATCCGTCGCACACGTTCAGCTCCGGCCAACATACGGTGACACTCACCGTCACTGATGCCGCGGGCAACAGCGGCTCCACGTCGCAGACGATCGACTGCCGCGTCAGGGGCAAGAACCTGCGTTGCAACTGAGGCGCTCGACGAGCGACATGAACGCGGGCGGGCCGGTTCTTCCGGCCCGCCCCGTTCTCGCCGTCGCGGTGGCCACGCTGATCCTCGCGGGCTGCTCGAGCGGGGGGAACGATCGGAACACCAGCGGGGATGAGTCCGTGAAGGAAGACATCGAGGCCGTGCTCGAGCGGCGGACGCCCGAGCTCATGCGCCGTGCCGGAGTGCAGGGTGTCGGCCAGGCGCTCTGCGACGGCCGTCCATGCATCCGTGTGTACCTGCTCGACGCATCCGTTGCCGCCAGCCTGCCGGACAGCCTCGACGGCTATCCGGTCTCCACCGTGGTCACGGGCCCGATCCGCACGACCACGCTCGACTAACCCAGCCGCCGTGTGTGCACGTCGAGTCCGTCAGACGGCTGCCTGGCTGTCCTGCTCGAGCCGCTCCCACTCCTCCAGCAGACGCTCCACCTTCTCCTGGAGGCGGGCCCGCTCGGCCTGAGCGGCCTGGATCCGGTCGCCGGGCGTGTTGTCGAAATAGCCGGGCCCGGCGAACGAAGCATCGATGGCTGCAATGGCGGATTCCGCCGCCTCGATGTCCGCGGTGATACCCGCAAGGCGCTCGTCGCGCCGTTGCGCCGTGGCGTTGTTGCTGTGTGCCTTGCCGCCGCGTCCGTTCCCACCTGAAGCGCGCGCGCTTTCCTGCGCCGGCCGCTCCGTACCGCCGTCCCGTCGCGCCTTCTTCTCCGTGCGCTTCGTCTTCAGCACGACACTGTCCGCATCGAGATGGTCGTCGCCGCAGTCGTGCACGTATTCTTCGTACGTGCCGTGATAATCGCGGATGCCGGAGCGGCTGATCTCAACGACTCTCGTCGCAAGCTGATTCACGAACCAGCGGTCGTGCGACACGAGGATGAGCGTGCCCTCGTATTTCTGGAGTCCTGCCACGAGCGCCTCGATGGACTCGAGATCGAGGTGGTTCGTCGGCTCGTCGAGCACGAGGACGTTGGGCTGTTCGACCTGCATGCGCGCGAACACCAGTCGCGCAGCCTCGCCGCCCGACAGAGTGCTCAGTGACTTTTCAGCCGCGTCGCCGGAGAACAGCATGAGACCGAGCTCGCCGCGCACGTAGCCGCGGTCCTTGCCCGGGCAGAAGTCCCACAGCCAGCGCTCGGCGGACATGTCATTCTCGCCGAGCTTCTCGTGGTGATCCTGCGCGAAGTAGCCCGGCCGCGTGCCGTGTCCCCACTCGACCGTGCCGCGGTCCGGCGCCAGATCGCCCACGACGATCTTCAGCAGCGTGGACTTGCCGATACCGTTCGGCCCCATGATCACGAGGCGGTCACCACGCTGTACCTGCAGGTCGACGCCGTGCAGCACCTCATTGTCGCCGAACGCCTTCGTCACGCCCTTGATCTTCAGGACGTCCTTGCCGCTCGGCGTGCCCTGCCTGAACCTGAACTTCGGATAGCGGCGCGAGCTGCCGGGCAGCTCCTCCAGGTCCTCGGCCAGACGCTCGGCCATCTTCAGCTTGCTGCCAGCCTGCCGCGCCTTGCTGTTCTTGGCCTTGAAGCGCTCCACGAACTTCATGTGGTGCGCGATCTCCTTCTGACGACCCTCGATCTCCTTCTCGCGCCGCTCCCGCTCTGCCACCTTCTGCTCACCGAACTGCGAGTAGTTGCCGTGATAGAGCGTCACGGTGGCGTAATCGACGTCCAGGATCTTCGTCGCGACGTTGTCGAGAAAACGATGGTCGTGCGAGATGATCACCGCGGGACCCGGGAAGTTCTGGAGGAACTTCTCCAGCCAGCGGATCGACAGGATGTCGAGATGGTTCGTGGGCTCGTCGAGCAGCAGCACGTCGGGCGCGCCCGCGAGCACCTGTGCCAGCAGCACGCGCAACTTGAAGCCGCCGGACAGCGTGGACAGCGGCTGCCGGTGCACCTCGGTCGGAATTCCGAGCCCCTCCAGGATCGTGGCCGCGCGCGTCTCGGCCGTGTAGCCGTCCATGCGCTGGAACGCGTCCTCGAGCTCGGAGAACCGGTCGACGTCGAACTCGACGTGCGCGTTCGCCAGCAGCTGCTCCTTCTCCACCAGCACGTCCCAGAGCTCCGGATGGCCCATCAGTGCGACCGCGAGAATCTCCTGGTCCTCGTAGAGGAACTGATCCTGGCGCAGCACGCCGAGTCGCGCGGACTTCGGGATGGCGACCGAGCCATCCGCCTCGGGCTGGTCACCGCTGAGAATATTGAGGAGCGTGGTCTTGCCCGAGCCGTTCGCGCCGACCAGGCCGTATCGCTCACCGGGATTGAGCTGGAACGACGCGTCCGCGAACAGCACACGCGCGCCAAACTGCATCGTAAGATTCGAGACTGATATCATGGGGGACAATTTACCCGCAAACGGCCCGAATGTCTCCCGGTGGAAGAAACTCCCCCGCCCGCGCCCGGGCCCGCGCGCATGCGCGGCCGTTCTTATCGGGATCTGTCGAATTGACCCGACCCCGTTCGACGCATTCATGGAAGGGGCGGACAACGCGGCGCCGGGAAGGTCCCGGCCGAACCGCCCACGACAGGCGAGGAGGTCGACATGCGCTTCATGGTGATCGTCAAGGCTGACAAGGACTCCGAAGCCGGTGTCATGCCGACGGAGCAGATGCTGGCGGACATGGGCAACTTCAACGACGAGCTCGTGAAGGCGGGGGTGATGCTGGCAGGAGAGGGTCTCCATCCCAGTTCGAAGGGCGTCAGGATCCGGTTCAGCGGGTCGAACCGCACGGTCATCGACGGTCCGTTCGCCGAGACCAAGGAGCTGATTGCCGGGTTCTGGCTGATCCAGGTGAAGTCGCTGGATGAGGCGATCGAATGGATGAAGCGAGCACCGATGGGTGGCGACACGGAGCTGGAGATCCGGCAGGTGTTCGAGGCCGATGATTTCGGCGCCGAGTTCACGCCCGAGCTCCGCGCCCAGGAGGAGCGGCAGCGGGCACAGATCGAGGCGGCGCAGAAGTAGAAGCCGGGGGCCTGCGGTGAGCGGTTTGCGCGACTGGCGCCAGCCGCTACACTGCAGATGTGTCGAAACATGATGTGCACCGCGCGATCGACGCGGTATGGAGGATCGAGTCCGGCCGGGTCATCGCGGGCCTGGCGCGGATCGTCGGCGACATCGGCGTGGCCGAGGACCTGGCGCAGGACGCGCTGGTAGCGGCGCTCGAGCGCTGGCCGCAGACGGGCGTCCCGGAGAAGCCCGGGGCGTGGCTCATGGCGACGGCGAAGCATCGCGCCATCGATCATCTGCGGCGGAACACGCGGGTCCAGCGCAAGCACGAGGAGCTCGGACACGAGCTGGAGGCGCGTCAGATGAGCGTGCCGGATCTGGACGCGGCCATCGATGACCCCATTGGAGACGATCTGCTCCGGCTCGTGTTCACGGCCTGCCATCCGGTGCTGTCGACCGAGGCGCGCGCCGCGCTGACGCTCCGCATGCTCGGTGGCCTGACCACCGAGGAGATCGCGCGGGCGTTCCTCGTCCCGACGGCCACGATCGCGCAGCGCATCGTCCGCGCGAAGCGGACCCTGGCCCGGGCGAAGGTCCCATTCGAGGTCCCCCGCGGTGACGACCTCGCCGACCGCGTCTCGTCGGTGCTGGAAGTCATCTACCTCATCTTCAATGAGGGCTACTCGGCTACCGCTGGCGACGACTGGCTGCGGCCGGCCCTGTGCGAGGACGCGCTCCGCCTCGGCCGCATTCTGGCCGGGCTGGCGCCGCGCGAGCCGGAAGTCCACGGCCTGGTGGCGCTGATGGAGATCCAGGCGTCGCGACTGCGCGCGCGCGTCGCACCGGACGGCGAGCCGATCCTGCTGCTCGAGCAGAACCGCTCCCGCTGGGACCGCATCCTGATCCAGCGCGGTCTGGATGCACTCGCGCGGGCGGAGGCGCTCGATGGTGCGTTCGGTCCGTACGCGCTCCAGGCGGCGATCGCCGCATGCCATGCCCGCGCACGCACGGCCGGGGACACGGACTGGGTTCGTATTGCACAGCTCTACGCCATACTCGTGCAGGTCGCGCCGTCACCGGTCGTTGAGCTGAATCGAGCGGTTGCGGTGTCGATGGCCGCAGGGCCGGCTGCCGGGCTCGAGGTGGTCGACGCGCTCGTCGACGCCGGCGCCCTCGCGACGTACCACCTGCTGCCCGCCGTGCGCGGTGACCTCCTCGTGAAGCTCGGCCGGCCGGCGGAAGCGCGGGCGGAGTTCGAGCGTGCGGCGTCCCTCACGCGGAACGTCCGCGAGCGCGATCTCCTGTTCGAACGGGCCGCCGCGTGCACAGGGGATGCCGCCGTCTGATCCGGTCGCGGTTGCGTCGGCCGGGGCTCACCCCCGGTCGAGCTCCATTGCGGCCGACCTTCCCGTGCGGGCGCGGCGGCCGCTGCGGTTCAGTCCGGCAGCGTACAGCTCAGCCGCGCGAGGCGCGGCGCCGCGCCGCCACCCTCCGCTTCGCTGCTGAGCCAGACCGTCCCGTCGTCGGCGATCGCGACACCTTCGCCTTGCGGCTCGCCCAGCGGGCTCAGGTCCACCGTGATCGACGCCCTGCCGGTTCCGCTCAGGAGATCCGCGGCCGCATAGATGTGTAACGCGCCATAGGTCCGGATCGCGACCCACCGCCCGTCCGGAGTGGCCGCGGCTCCCGTGATGTAATCACGCCGCTGCTGCGGCTGCGCCATCGGGCCCCGCACCCGTTCCAGCACGACATTCTCCCGCGCACGCATGTGCGCTGGGAAGCGATACAGCGCCGGCGCGCTGTCATCACCTTTCGTCACGATGTAGACGTCGCCGCCCGGCAGCATGAACATCGCTTCGGCATTGCGCGCACCGTCGGGATAACGTGCGCGCATGGCCCGCGCACCTGCGCGGTCGTCGTCGGGCCCGGGCTCGGTGATCTCGTAGATCGTGATGTGCGCGCGGACCTGGTCGTTGTCGCCGATGTCCGCGATGTACAGGCACCTGCCCGAGGCACACGGCGCGGCTTCGATATCCTCCCAGTCCACAGGCTCCGTACCGGTGACCACGACCGTGCTGTGCAGGCCACCGTTGTCCGCCACTGCGTACAGGACCGGGTCATGGCCACGGTCGTTGTGGGTCCACAGCACCGTCGCGTCCGACGACACGGCCAGACCGCTCGTCTCGCGTACCTCGCCCGGCAGAGCCGTGCCTCCATCGATCGTCCGGCACGCCTGCGCCTGCGCCGGCGGCGCCGGCGGCTCATGTCGCTGCGTATCGCACGCGGTGCACAGCAGGAGTGGAAACGTGAACAGCAGGGGGTGCATGGCATTCCTTCTCGATGGTATCACGAAATGGTCTGCGGAATCCGTTGATCGGGCGACGCGCTGACTGTGCATCAGTCACGCCACGAGCCAGGCCGCGCCCGCCCGGCACTCACCTTGCGCCTCCAGGCTGCGACCCATTTCCGGAGGCGCAACTTGGAGCTGGATGACAGGACGGCCTGGACTGCCTTCGCCGCGGCCGCGGCAATGGTCGGCGGAGCTGCCGTGCGGCAGGGCTTGCAGCAGGGATGGAAGCTCGCGATGCACGAGGACCCGCCACTCGATCCGACCTCGCGCGACGTGCCGTGGCGCGATGCGATCCTGTGGACCGTCGCATCCGGTGTGGCGATCGGCCTCGGCCGTCTGATCGCGCGGCGCGGCGCGGCCGCGTGGTGGGAACGGCTCACCGGCGACGAGCCGCCATTCTGATCCAGCTGCCCGCGCCGCCTGCGACAGCGGTGCTTGCAGGCCGGCCACTGCTCCGGTAGCGTCAGGGCCGTTCGCCGTGTCATCTCACCGGGAATCTGCCGGTTCAATCAGTGGCCATGGAGTCAGAGACGGACCGTCCCGGCGCGCGCGCCCGCCCAGTGGCGATCACGCCCGCGGGCATTGCCGGCACGCTGGTGCTGGCGATCGTCGTGCTCGTGTGTGTCCGGCTGGGGTTCTGGCAGCTCTCCCGTCTCGAGGAGCGACGGCAGCTGAATGCAGGCGTTGCCGCCCGCCTGGTGCAGGATCCGATCGGCGACATCTCCCGCATCGCAGACACCACGGGACTCGCCTACCGGGTGGCAGAGGCCAGCGGCACGTTCGACAACGAGCGATACATGGTGCTGCCCGGCAGAAGCCACGCCGGCAGGCCGGGCGTGTATCTCCTGATGCCGCTCCGCTTCGAGAACCGGGCGGGCGCGGTCCTGGTGAACCGGGGCTGGGTACCGTCGCCCGACGCTGCGACGATCGACGCGCGCGACTTCGCCGTGACCGGCCCTGTCGACGTCCGCGGCCTCGTGCTCCCCTTTCCCGACGATGCCCAGTCGCTCGCGCGCCGCGAGGCGACCACATCCTCCGACACGTTCATGCATGTGCTCTACCGCGTCGATGAAAAGTCCCTGCGAGCCCAGTTCCCCTATCCGCTGCTCGACGTGATGCTCCAGCAGATGGCGGTGCCGGGCTCCGCCGCATACCCGGCACCGCTCGCGCCGCCGCCACTGGACGAGGGGCCGCATCTCGGCTATGCCCTTCAGTGGTTCAGCTTCGCACTCATCGGTGTCATCGGCTGGTTTGCGCTGGTGCTCCGCCCGCGCCGCCCAGCGCCGGTCGCGCTCCTGCTCGCGACCCTGGCGTTCGCCGCAACGCCCGCACCGGCCGCCGCACAGCTGCGCCCGCTCGAGCCGCTCGACTGGCGCATTTTTGACGGGGACGTCGTGGCGATCGGTGGTGCCGGCGGCGGCGTGCTCCTCGATCAGCCCGCCCCCCTCGCCGGCACGCGCGGCACGCTGCTCGAGATCGGCAACTGGTCGCTCTACTATCGGTCTGCACGCATTGCCGTGGAGGTGGGTGGGACGGCACTCTGGCGACTGACGGAGCACGACACTACCGAAGCTCCGGTCGGCGTGGTGGAGCCGGCCGACGGCGTGCGACAGGAGCCCGGCCCCGCGTTCGCCGTCACCGCGTTCCGCTTCTCGCCCGACAGCTGGCCGGCCGACCTGGTGCTCCGCTTCGGCGCCACGATCCCGACCACGTCCAACGAGAGCGGGCTGGATCGCGACCGCACCGATTTCTTTGCGCTCCTGAGCGCGCGTTACCGGCGTAGCGCACTGGAGCTGAGCGCCGAGAACGGCGTCGGCATCAACGGCACCATGCGACCCGGCCTGCCGCAGTCGGACGTGTGGACCTACGCGTTCGGGGCCGCATATACGGTGCGGTCGCTCGTCCTGGCGGCGGATTTCGTCGGCCGCCAGGATGGCCATTCCTACGTGATACGCGGCAATGAGGATATGCGCGAGCTGCGCGTCGGCTTCGACGCGGGCCGCGCGCGCTGGCTGAGGGTGCGCTACATCCGCGGCATGGCGGAGGATGCATCGCCGGCGCACGGCCTGCGCATCGACGCAGGCGTGCTCCTGACGCGTCGCCGCTGATCAGTCGGGGAACTTCGGATGCTGCCGGACCTGCCGCGCCTGCCAGAGGTGCCGGCGGGCATGGGCCAGGTTCATCGCGAGCACCTGCCCCAGTGTGAATCGCAGCACGGGCGCGAACGGTGAGCGCATCCGGGCGTGACGGAGCGAGACACCATCGGCAGCGACAATGAAACCCTGAAGCTGCCGGAACGCCGCCTCGAAGTCCCTTACGGTTGCGTCCCGATCCAGTCGCGTACCGGGCTCCACGGTGCGCTTCGTACGAATCCGCATGCGCGGCGGCGGCTCCATTGAATCGACGACCCACCGCGAGAACCAGCCCTCACGGTACGGCCGGGACGTGGCCTCGCGACGGCGCGCCTCGGCGATCATGCGCTCGATTCCGGCGGGGTATAGGCGCACGGTCCGGGTGAGATGATCGAGGCACTGACCGATCGACCACCGATGCGGCTCGGGCTGCCAGTTGAACTGCGCGGAGCTGAGCCCCTCAGTCAGCGCGTGTGCATCAATGAAGATTGCGTCGAGCTGCTCGATCAGACTGCCGAGGAACGGATCGGCCAACTGCACCGTGGAACCGTCGCTGACCATGCATACTCCTGCTGCTGGTGTGAACCGTGACGATCCCCGGGCTGCAACTGGGGATCCGGTCCGCGACAACGATGACGAAAGCCCCCGCCATCGCGCAACCGCCTGCTCCCGGACGGACGGCGGCCAGCGCAAACCGCCCCGCCCGGGCGAAAAGCCGGCAGCGGGTGAACCGCCTCTCCCAGAAGAGCCACCCGTCGCTTACCTTCCGCGGCATGAGGATGCCCGAGATCCGCATCGCGTGCCCCGACTGGGTGGAGGAAGCAGTCGACTGGGATGCGACCTATGGCGACGACGAGGCGCGCATGCGCGTGGCGCTTGCGTGCGCGCGCGAGAATGTCCTGCGCGACACCGGCGGCCCGTTCGGCGCGGCCGTCTTCAATGACGCCGGCCGCCTGGTCGCGGTCGGTGTGAACCTGGTCGTGCCGCTCAACAACTCGTCACTTCACGCGGAGATCGTCGCGTTCATGATGGCCCAGGCAGCGCTGGGCTCGTTCACGCTCGGGAGCAGCGACCTGTCCGCGCACGAGATCCATACATCCTGCGAGCCGTGTGCAATGTGTCTGGGCGCGGTCCTGTGGAGCGGCGTGCGACGAGTGGTGTGGAGTGCGACGCGGGCGGATGCCGACAGGATCAGCTTCGACGAGGGGCCCGTGTTCGCCGCGTCATACGACTACCTGCGCGCGCGCGGCATCGAGTTCCGCGGCGGCGTCCTCCGCGCCGAGGGGCAGGGTGTCCTGAACCTCTATGGCGAGCGCGGCGGTACCATCTACAATGCCTGATCCTGTCGTAGTCATTGGCGCCGGTGCGGCCGGTCTCGCGACCGCGCGCGAGCTGGCGAAGCGACGGGTGCAATATCGCCTCCTCGAACGCGGCTCTGCCCCCGGCCAGACCTGGGCCGACCTCTACGACAGTCTGCGTCTCCACACGGGCCGGCACCTGTCGGCGCTGCCCGGCCTGCGCATGCCGCGGGGCACGCCCCTTTTCCCCAGTCGCACGGACTTCCACGGCTACCTGCGAACCTATGCCCGCGTGCACGGGATCGACGTGGAAACAGGACGGGCGGTGGATTCCGTCCGACGCGTCGATGATCAATGGGTAGTCGAGTCCGCGGGCGAGCACATCGGCGCGAGTGCAGTTGTGGTCGCGACCGGAATCGTCGCCAATCCGCTGGTCCCCGTGTTTCCCGGCCGCGACGCCTTCGAGGCTGCAGGCGGGCGGGTGCTCCACTCCGCCGGCTACCGCCGGCCGGCTCCGTTCGGCGGCCGGCGCGTGCTCGTCGTCGGTGTCGGCAACTCGGGCGGCGAGATAGCGAGTGAGCTCGCGCGCTTCGGCGTGGACGTCACTGTGGCCGTGCGCTCCGGCGCGCATGTCGTACCGCTAACAGTCGCCGGCCTGCCGATCCAGTACCTCGCGACCGTGGTGCGCAGGCTGCCGCGCTCCGTGCAGGAGAAGGTGGCTGCTGCCGTTCGTCGCGCGAGCGCACGCCGCCGCGGGCCGCCCGTCCTGCCCGTACCAGCGCACAGCCCGCTCGACGCCATTCCCCTGATCGGATTCCATCTCGTGGATGAGATCCGCGCCGGGCGCGTCCGGGTGAGGCCCGGTATCGACGCTTTCACACACACGGGCGTGCGGTTCAGTGATGGCGAGGAAGAGGATTTCGATGATGTGATACTGGCGACCGGGTTTCGCCCCGCGCTGGCCACGTTCGGCGCTGCACTGCGCCGCGACGCGCGCGGTTTCGCGCTGCGCACGGATCGCGTGCGCAGCAGCGACTTCCCTGACGTCGTCTTTGTCGGACACAACTACGATTCGCGCGGCGGCCTGCTCAACATCGCCACGGATGCGCCGCTCGCGGCAGACCACATCGTGCGCGCCGTCAGGTGACGCTTCGCGGTTTTTTCACTGCGCGCCGTCACGCAGGCGCATGAGGAACGATAATGACCGCCCGACTTCCCTTCGTTCAGCTGCCGACGGCACGCCCGACTCTCCTGCAGCGGCTGCTGCGCCGCCGACCGCGCGAGAACGCCGTCATCGAGATCAACAACCTGCTTGCAGCAGCGAAGCACGTGCGCACTGTATCGCGCTCGGACGTAAGCCGGATCTGCACTGAGCATCGCACCAGCCTGAGCGGCCCGCTCGCTGGCCGCTTCGAACGTCTCTATCGCGACTACCTGGCGTACTGCCTGGAGGACCAGCACCTCAGTGACGACGAGCTCGCCGATCTGGCGCACCTGCAGAACCTGCTCGACATCCACGCGGCCGCAGCCGCGCGCATCCACGAGCACGTCGCCCGCCAGGTCTACCGATGCTCCGTAGCGGACGTGCTCGACGACGGGGTCATCGACGCCGTCGAACGCGAGTTCCTCGGCAGGCTGCAGCACGATCTCGCGATTTCAGGACGCGCTGCTCACCGGATTCTCGAAGTGAACATGCGATCGGCACGCGCGCCGTCCGACCCGGCAGGCGGGCATCAGGAATCCTGATCGCCCGCGTGCTTCGCAGCGATCGCCTCGAGCCGCGCCCGTATCAGGTCGGCAGGGAGCCAGCGACCGTCGATCATGACGCCTGCTGTCCGCTCGATGCTGCTGATGTCCTCCAGCGGATTCGCATCGAGCAGGAGCAGGTCCGCACGATGCCCGACCGCGACGAGACCCGCCTCCTCCTCTATGCCGAAGAACTTCGCGACGTTGACCGTACCGGTACGCAGGACCTCCCAGGGCGTCATGCCCGCGTCGACCATGACGGGCAGCTCGCGATGCAGTGAGAATCCGGGCACACTGAACAGCTGCGGCGCATCCGTTCCCATGAGGATGAGGACTCCCTCATCGTTCATCGCACCGAGCAGCCGATTGCGCAGCTGCACCTCCCGCGCGGCCGCCTCCGGATCTGCCCCCGACCGGATGTTGGAAACGGTGTTCGTCCAGCCGGTGATCGTCATGGGCGCCATGTAACGGTTTTCCGGGCGGTCCACCATCAGCTCCGGGTCGCGGGCGCCGCGCAGCACTTCCCACAGGATCTGCGTAGGCACGATGGCGACACCGGCCTCACGCGTTGCACGCGCGAGGGCCGGGATGCGTGACTCGTCCGCGTTCAGCGCCATCAGACGCACGCGCTCACCGCCGGCCGCATTCCAGCCGGGCGACGACGGCGGGTTCATCGCCTCGATGTAGTCGTCCATGTGATCGATGGTGCTCTGCCGCGCGCGCAGCGCTCCCTCGACCCCGACGTACTGTGAGACGTGGCCGCCCCACGGCAGGTCCGCCTCCGTGGCCGCCGCGACGATTGCGGCATATGCATCTGCGGGTATCCCCTCGTGCACTTTCAGCAGGTCGAAGCCCGCGTCCTTCGCCGCGCGCACCAGTCGCTCCGCCGAGGCGGCGTCGGGAGCGTTGTTGCCGGACAGGGGCGGCGCAGCGAGCCACAGCCTGGGCGCGATGATCTCACCGGATTCGGCCCTGCGCTTCAGTTCCAGCTGCGAGGGGTGTCCCTGCATCCCGCGCACGCTCGTGGCGCCGGCCGCCACATAGAGGAACAGCACATCCTCGGCTGCCGCCGCATTCGCTCCGGGGATGTGCCCGTGCATCTCGGCAAGGCCGGGCAGCAGATAACGGCCTTGTCCGTCGATCCGGACGGCGCCCGCCGGCACGGCCACCTCGGCGGCCGGACCGACTGCGGTGATGCGTCCGTTACTCACCAGCACGGTCTGTCCGGCCAGCACGCGCTCGCTGTCCATCGGTATCACGTTCACATTCGTGAACGCATAATCTCCGCGGGGCGGCACCTGCGCGGACAGCGAGCTTGCGAGTGCTGTAATCATGAGAAGTGTGGCTGTGTACGCACACCCGAATCTGCGCATGGGTCCTCCTCCGGAGACGTGCTACGAACAGGGGCGGGAGATCACGATCGCCCGCCTGCACTGCCGCGTCAACCGACGCGGGACGCTTCGCGCGTAAGGACTCTTGCGGCGCCTCGCGCGCCCGCGCTAGTCTTGACAGGCGCCGGTGCTGCGCCGGCCTCCTGAATTCCACGCTCTCAACCCGCCCCCACGCCAGGACAGGCATCAGGAGCCGCACGCGTGGATCTGCCCGCAAACTGGAACAGAAAGGCCTCTCCGGTGACGACATCGCGCAGGGACTTCGTACGAACGGCGGCCGCTGCCGGAGCGCTGCTGGGCGCGGGGCTCGACCCGCTGCACGCTCAATCGTCGACGGGCGTGGCATCAGGTCCCGCTGGCGCTGCGGGGCGTGCCGGGCCTCACCGGGCCGCAAATCGCCGCATCCGTCTGCTGATCCTCGGCGGGACGGGCTTCATCGGCCCGCACCAGGTCCGGTACGCGCTGGAGCGCGGCCACGAGGTCACGATCTTCAACCGCGGCAGCAGCAGCGGGATGTTCGAGGGCGTGGAGGAGGTGATCGGCGATCGCGCCGCGAACGACTATGCTGCGCTCCGGGGGCGCACGTGGGACGCCGTGATCGACAACTCGGCGTCGGCATCGACTGCTCCGCAGTGGGTGCGGGAAGCAGGCGCAGTGCTCCGGGACAGCGCTGCGCAGTACATCTTCATCTCGACGCGGTCCGTGTACCGGGACCTGAGCACGGTGCCCGCGACAATCAATGCGCCGCTCCTTACTCGCGAGACGACGCCGAACTGGAGCGAAGGCCGGCCTTTTCCCTACGGCCTGGCGAAAGCGCTTGCCGAAGGCGAGGCGCGCGCGACGTGGGGCGACCGTACCACGATCGTACGACCCGGACTGATCGTCGGCCCCGGTGATGAGACGGATCGCTTCACGTACTGGCCCGCGCGCATCGACCGGGGCGGCGAAGTACTCGCGCCGGGCGGCGGCGAGGACCGTGTCCAGGTGATCGATGTGCGCGACCTCTGCGACTGGTGCGTCCGCCTGGCCGAAGAGAGGACATTCGGGACCTTCATGGGGATCGGGCCCGCGAACGGCCGCTCCATGGCCGAGATGCTGTACGGCATCGCCGCCGTGACGAGCAGTCCTCTCACGTGGACCTGGGTGCCGTACGAGTTTCTGCAGCAACACCGCGTGCGACCGTATGCCGAGATGCCGGTATGGCGCCCGCCGACCCCGGGCTACGAGGGGTTTGCGCGCTTCGATCTCTCGCGTGAGGTGGCGGCGGGCCTGACGTTCCGGACGCTGGCGGACACCGCGATCGCCACGCTCGAGCACCACTACTCGCGGCCGGCGGACCGCCAGGCGCAGTTGCGCGCCGGGCTCACCGCCGAGCGAGAGGCGGAGGTTCTGCGCGCATGGAAGGCGGCACGAGAAGGGCAATGAAACGTGCAGGAGAAACCGACTCGGCGCTGCTTACCCAGGCGCTGATCGGCCGCGACGCAGACTTTGCGGCGCTGCTCCCACACCTCGACGCGGCCGTCAACGGCTCGGGCAGCACGATAGTTCTCACCGGCGCCGGCGGTGTCGGCAAGACTCGGCTCGCCGAGGACTTTGCCACGGAAGCCGGCCGCCGCGGCTTCCGGGTCGCTACCGGACGCGCGTTCCACGTCGAGAGCGGTGTGCCCTACGCGCTGTTCTCCGATGCGTTCACCCCGGTCATCCGGGAGCTGGATCGCCCATCTCTCGCGACGCTCACACGCGGCGCGGAAGCCGAGCTGTCGATCGTACTCCCGGTGCTCGAAGCTGCACGACCGCAGAGCGATGACCCGGCCGACCTGCGCACACGACTTCTGTGGGCGGTCGCCGAGTTCGTTCGCTCTCTCTCCGCGCGTCAGCCCCTGCTGCTCCTGCTGGATGACGTGCACTGGGCGGATCTCTCCTCTCTCGAGCTCCTCCACTTCCTCGCCCGGCAGACGGCCGACTCCCGTGTCCTCATCGTGTGCACATACAACGAAACGGAGCGCGAGCAACGCCCCGAGCTGCGCTCGATCGAGCAGTCTCTGCTCGCGCTCGGGGTCGCCCACATCCACAACGTGGAGCCGCTCACGCGCGCCGATACTGGTGAGCTCGTAAGGTCAGCATTCGGCATCGAAGACAGCATCGCGCGCGAGTTCTCGACCATGCTTTACACGTGGACGCGCGGCAACGTGTTCTTCCTCCGGGAAACGCTCCAGACACTCGTGGACTCCGGCAGTCTGCACCGCCGCGCGGATGGTCAGTGGCTCGGTTGGGAGTCCGCCGAGCTGAAGCTGCCCGGCAGCATCCGTGAAGCCGTCGTGGTGAGGCTCCGCCGGCTCTCCGCGCATGCGCGCACCGTGGCGGAGACGGCCGCCACCATCGGCACGCGCTTCGACCATGACGTGCTCCGTTCCGCCGTGCGTCTCACGGAGCAGGAGCTGCTCTCCGCCATCGATGAGCTGCGCAGACTTCATATTATTGTCGAATCGTCCGCGCTCGATCAGCTTCGCTACGACTTCGTGCATCCGCTCCTGCGCCAGGTCCTTTACGCCGAGATGGGTACCGCCCGCTGTCGTGCGCTGCACGGCGTCGTGGCGCAGGACCTGGAGCATCGTTACGGTGAGCGGGCCGCGGAGCATGCCGACGAGCTGGCCTACCATTTTGCCCGCGCAGAGGCGGATGCGCTCGAGCCGAAGGCTCTGCAGTATCTGCACGAGGCCGGGCGCAACGCGCTGGAACGTTTCGCCGATCGCGAAGCCGTCAGCTATCTGAGCCTCGCGCGTGATCGCTGGACACCCGACGCCACCGTTCCGTACGCCGTGCTCATCTCCGATCTCGCGCGTGCCTGTCAGCGTATCGGTGAGTACGATGAGGCGATCGCGCTGTGGACCCGCGTGCTGCCCGCCGAGATCACGCCGGCGACCGCCGCGTCAGCCGCTGCGACCCACCGCCGCCTCGGCCAGGCCTACTACTGGAGCGGCCGCTACGCAGAGGCGCTCCAGCACTACAACACCGGCATCGAAGTCCTCGCCGGCCAGGGCGGCGCGGCGGAAGCAGGTCTCCGGCTGGCCGCGGGCGTGTGCCTCCAGGAGCTCGGCCGCGCGTCCGAGGCGGGCGAGGAGATCGAGGCGGCCAGGCGCATTGCCGAGGAGGCGGGTGACACCGCACTGCTCGCGCGCGCACACCGCTCACTGCTGCTGCTGCGCATATGGACGGGCCCGCCCGATGAGGCGCGGCTCCAGGGCGCACGCGCCGCGCAGCTCGCCCGCGAGACCGGCGACCCCACCACCGAGTTCTACTCCGAATGGGGCCTCGCCGTGCTCGAGGGGCTGACCGGGCATACCGATGCCATGGCCGCGCATGTCGCCATTATCGAACGGATCGCCGATCGACAGCGATCACCGCTGCTGCGCCTGTGGACGGCCGAGCTCTCGATCGAGATGGCGGCCGCAACGGGCGAGTGGGAACGCGGCATCGCCATTGGTGAGCACGCCATTGGCCTCGCGCGCTCCCTGAACCAGCGCACCATGCTGCCGCGCCTGCTCGTCTGGACTGCGCTCATCCACCTGGGACGCGGCGATATCCAGATCGCGAAGGAGTATACCGATGAAGCGTGGCTGGTAAGCAATGCCGATGAGGCGGACAATGGCCCCGTCGACGTCCACTGCGTCGTCCCGGCGCACATCGGTCGGGCCGCGCATCTCATCCTCACCCGCGACTTTGCCGAGGCCATCCGCATTTGTCAGCGCGGCCTCGCCGTCGCCGACCGCTCCGGCTATGCGTTCTGGGCCATGCATCGCCTCCTGCCACTCCTCGCCGAGGCGCACTGCCACCTCTGGGACGTCGAGGGCGCGCTCGCCGTTGAACAGAGGATCCGCAACGACGCGGAACGGCTCGGCCACAAGGTCGGCCTCGCATGGGCGGAAACCTGCCGCGCGCTCGCCGTCTGGCTCGGTGGTGATCCGGCTGGCGCCACGCGACTCATACGCGACGCGTGTCAGTCGCTCGAGGCCATCCCCATGCTCGGCGACGCCGCGCGACTCCGCCGCCAGCTTGCCGGCCGCCTTGCCGAAACCGGGGATCGCGACGGCGCACTTCTCGAGCTGCGGAAGGTCCACGACATGTTCCTGCGCATGGGCGCGGAGCAGGAGCTCACCAAGGCGCGCGACATGTTTCGCGAGATCGGCGCGAAGCCGCCGGCACGCGCGTCAGCTGCCGGCGCCGATGGCCTCACCGGCCGGGAGATCGAGATCATGCAGATGGTGGCTGCCCGCAAATCGAACAAGGCCATCGCGCGGCAGCTCGGCATCTCGCCGCGCACCGTCAGCACTCACCTGAGCAACATCTTCAAAAAGCTCGAGCTCGGCTCGCGCGGCGAGCTGACGGATTACGTCAGAGAGCACGGCATCGGATGAACAGCTCTCCGACGGCCTGCGCAGGATCGCGATTTTCGCACGGGCACGCGCTCGCTGACGATCGCACCGTGTCGCGGATCCGGCCCGGCATGCCGCTTGCCCCCGTGGATGGTACGGTATTGGTAGACGGGATGACGATGACTCGCCGGGCGCCTGGCTCCAAGCCGGGTGCCCGTTTGCGTTTCAAGGGAGGATGGGTATCGGCATGCTACGGCTGAGGAAAGGTTTCATGGCGCTCGCCACGGCGGGTGCGGTTTTCACGGGCTGTGCACACGGCACCGCTGACGTGCCACGTGTCCACCAGCAGGACAACGGCGTGCTCGACTCAGGCGTCACGCAGGAGCGCACGGAAGTTCGCGTCATGAACAACAACTGGTCGGACATGACGATCTATCTCGTGCGGGACGGTTCGGAGCAGCGCCTCGGTTCGGTTCCGAGCCAGTCGTCACATTCGTTCGTCGTGCCCACGCACCTGCTTTTATCCGCGAGTCGTGTGCATCTGATGGCCGACCCGATCGGCTCATCCAGGACGTTCCTGTCGCCCGCGCTGATGATCAGCCCCGGACAGAAGGCGGAATGGCAGCTGGAGAACATGCTCTCGCTGTCGAGCATGTGGGTAAAGTAGTCGGGTAGCTGGTGTGGGCGGCGGCCGGACCCGCCGCCTGCACGAGTCAGGCAATCGCGTGGAAGCGGTACTCGTACAGGAGCTCGCCGTACACGCGCGCATCGGCCAGTGCGAACCGGCTCAGCAGGTCGTTGACATTCACGCGTCGACGCGCCGACTCCACCTGCAGCCAGTCGGCCATCCACGACAGATGGACCTTCTCCTCATCGATCATCCGCTCGAGCACCGCGCGCACGGCCGGGTGCGTGCCGGGCAGACGCGCGTGCTGCGTGAAGTGACGGAACACGCGACGCTCGAACACCTGTGAGAGCGCGAGAACCTGGAATACGCTGCCCGGTGCACCGACGATCCTGCCCAGCCGGCTCTGGTACGTGGCGCGGACCGGGTGCGGCTCACCGCCCAGCTCGATGATCGTGTCGGTCCACAGTCGAGCGTGCGCGTACTCGTCGGCCGAATGACGCGTCAGCATGACAATGAGTTCCGGATCCCGGACGCGGCGCACCAGCTGCCCGAGCATCAGGCCGCCGTGCAGCTCGCAGGCGCGGTAGAAGTTCAGCCGCTTGAGCTCCATGGTACCGATCTGCATGCCGCCCTCCTGTGGTGTCCGACCGTGCTGTGATGGCCGCCGGTGCTGTCGTGCCGACCGTGCTGTGGTGTCCGACTGTGCTGTGGTGGCCGACAGCCGACCCGGGTGCCTGCTGACGTCTGCAAGGTGGGGTGGAGACGGCGGGCAGACTGTACGACGGGTTACGTAGGCGCGGCTGCGGGACTACGTAGACGCCTTCGGACGCGGAACCCGTTCTGCAGATTGGCTCATTCGGACATCGAGACGCCCGGACGGCCCCACGGCCGAGCTGGCGTGGCGCCCTGCTGCGGCGCGGTGCTGCCGCCTGGCCTGCCCTCCGGGGCGGGCCTGGTGGTGACACGGCCATGGCGCTCGCGGCCAATCTGCAGAACGGGTTCCGCGTCCGACGACTTTCGTCGCGCGCGCGACGGTCCCATATTTCCGCCTCAGCCCCGCAACCCCGTTATCCGCCTACAGGACGGCACCGATGCTTCGAGTCCGGACCTCCCTCCCGATGACGATCGCCTTCATCCTCGGCGCCACCGTTCCGGCGGCCGCGCAGATGGAGCCTGCAGCGCTGCGCGCGCTGGACCACGATGCGTACGACATCTGGAATCGAATCGGCGCCCAGGCGCTGTCGAATGATGGCCGCTGGGCCCTGTTCGCGATCACGTCCGAAGCGAACGATCCCACCCTGACCGTCGTCGATGTGGCGGGCACCACGCGTCACGTGATCGAACGTGCGGAGGCGCCGGCGTTCGATGCCGGCAGCCGCTTCGTCGCGTTCACGATAAAGCCGACCAAGGCGGTGCTCGAGGAGGCACGCAAGAAGAAGACGCCGCCAGCGCGCATGCCCGCCGACACGCTCGGCATTCTCGATCTCCGGACCGGCGCGGTCACCCGCGTGGCGCGCATCCGCGGCTTCCGCATGCCCGACGACGCGGGCGACTGGCTCGCGTATCAGCTGGGTCGCGCGCCCGACGAGAAGCCCGACTCGGCCGCGGCGGACAGCACGGTGGCGCCCGGCGCCGTCGAGCCGCGACGCCCCGAACCGGGCCGCATGCCGGAGCCACCCGCCGGCGAGACCGCGGGCGATACGACGAAGAAGGCGCCGGAGCGCAAGCGCGAGGAAGGTTACCCCGTAGTCCTGCTGAACCCTGCAACGGGTGAGGAGCGACGGTTCGAGGATGTGGTCACGTACGCGTTCTCGGACGACGGTAGCCGCCTCGTCTTCACGCGCTCGAACAAGACCGGTGACGCCGATGGCGTGTATGTCACGGACACGCGCACGGGGAACATCACCACATTGCTTTCCGGCAAGGGTGAGTACAAGCAGGTCGCGATCGACGATGCCGGCCGGCAGGTGGCGTTCATCTCGAATGTCGATGAGTTCGAGCAGGTCGATTCCACTGCGGGCGAGCCTTCATGGAAGCTCTACCACTGGGATGGCCGCGCTGCGTCCGCTCGTGTGATCGCAGCGCCGTCTTCCGCAGGCATTCCGGAGGGCGCCTGGATCCCCGACAACGGCACCGTCCGCTTCTCGCCTGACGGACGCCGCATCTATTTCCCGACCGCCGATCGTCCGGAGCCCGACCCCGAAGCGGAGGAGGACGGCGAGGAAAAGGTCGTGGTCGACATCTGGAACTGGAAGGATCCGCTGATCCAGCCGATGCAGCTGCGCCAGGCGGCGCAGGAGCGCAGGCGTACATACGAGGCTGTCATCCACCTGCGTGACGGGCGCATCGTTCAGCTGGAGCGGCCGGACCTGCCCAGCGTGAGTGTGGCACTGCGCGGCGATGGTGATCTCGCAGTGGGCACGTCGAACCTCCCCTACCGCCAGGAGATATCGTGGGGCGAAAGCGGCAGCGACGTCTATCTCGTCGATGTCCGTACCGGCGCTGCGACACAGATCCTCGAGTACAACCGCGGCAACGCGTCGCTCTCACCGGAAGGCCGCTACCTCACATGGTTCGATGGCGAGCAGCAGGCGTGGTTCGCGATGGATGTCCGCTCGCGCAGCATCGCGAACATCTCGGAGCGCATTCCGCACGCAGTCCACAATGAGGAGCACGACTCACCGTCGCTCCCTCGCGCGTACGGCAGCGCGGGCTGGACGACGGACGATTCGCGATTCCTCATCTATGACAGCCACGACATCTGGGCGGTGGACCCGACCGGACGCGCGGAGCCGCGCAACGTTACCGAGGGTGTGGGCCGGCGTGACAATCTGCGCCTGCGCTACGTCCGGCTGGATACCGAGGAGCGTGCGATCGATCCGTCGAGCGAGATGCTGCTCTCGGCATTCAACCTGTGGACCAAGCAGGACGGCTTCTATCGCGATCGCGTGAACGGCACGCAGACGCCGTCGCGCATCATGATGGCCGACAAGCGGTTCGGGAATCCGCGCAAGGCGCGCGACGCGAACACCGTGATCTTCACGCGCAGCGACTTCCGCGAGTTCCCCGACCTCTGGGTCTCCGACCTCACGTTCGCGGACGCACGCCGGTTGAGCGAGGCGAATCCGCAGCAGTCTGAATACCGGTGGGGCACCGCTGAGCTGGTGGACTGGCGCTCGGCTGATGGTGAGACGCTCCAGGGCGTACTCTACAAGCCGGACGGGTTCGATCCGTCGCAGAAGTATCCGATGATGGTCTACTTCTACGAGAGGCTGTCCGACAATCTGCACGGCCACGTCATCCCCGCGCCCGGCAGCTCGAGCATCAACATCAGCTTCTATGTCAGCCGCGGATATCTCGTCTTCACGCCCGACATCCCGTACCGCATTGGCTACCCGGGTGAGAGCGCGTTCAAGGCGGTCGTCCCCGGCGTGCTCAGCCTGCTCGAGCGCGGCTTCGTCGATGAGCAGCGCGTCGGCGTGCAGGGCCACTCGTGGGGTGGTTACCAGATCGCGTACCTGGTCACCAAGACCGACATTTTCCGCGCCGCAGAGGCAGGTGCGCCGGTCGCGAACATGGTGAGCGCCTACGGCGGCATTCGCTGGGAGTCGGGCATGAGCCGCATGTTCCAGTATGAGAAGACGCAGAGCCGCCTGGGCGGCACGCTCTGGGACACGCCGATGCGCTATATCGAGAACTCACCCATCTTCTGGGCCGACAAGGTGAACACGCCGCTGCTCATGATGCACAACGACGAGGATGGAGCGGTGCCGTGGGAGCAGGGCATCGAGTATTTCGTCGCGTTGCGCCGCCTGGGCAAGCCCGTCTGGATGCTGAATTACAACGGTGAGGCGCACGGCCTGCGGAAGGAAGTGAACCGGAAGGACTGGACGATCCGCATGCAGCAGTTCTTCGATCACTATCTGCTGGATGCACCGCCGCCGGTTTGGCTCGAGCAGGGCGTTCCGGCTACGGAGAAGGGCCGCAACCTCGGGCTCGACCTCGTGACCGGTCCGATAACGAACAACTGAATACCAACGCGGCCGGCTTCGCGAGAAGCCGGCCGCGCTGGAACTCGGGAGGGGGAGCGGGAGCGTGTTCGTGTTCGGTACGCGGGAACGGCCACGCCGCTGAGGGATCTACTGACCCCCTACCCACCGCTTCACGCCGGCGACGCTGTCGACGCGTTCCTGTAGCGCACGCAGCTCGTCGGGGGCATCGCTGCAGCCGTAGTCGTGCTCCACCGTCTTCAAGCGGCCGCCCGCGCGCAGCGTCAGAATCACGCGCGGCGCATCCGTATGATAGGATCCGCACTCCTTCGCTTCGTGCGTGTAGCGGTCCGCGAAATCGTGGAAGCCGCGTGCAATCAGCTCCTGCATGAGCGCAGCGGCAGAATCGGGTGCGATTGCTGCGGTGCGTGTGCCGGTCGAGTCGACGAACCTTTCGCCGGTGAAGCTGACCGTGCCGTCCGCCGTGATGTCGACGGTGTAGACAGGACACGTGCCGAAACATGGCATGCGCTGCATCGTGATGCGGGAACCAGCGCTCACGACAGCAGCCGGCTGATTCGCACCGTCAGCTGCGCCGTTCTGCGCCGGACTGCACGCTGCGACCGTCCCCGCAGCCGCGACCAGCGCCAGTGCCGCGATCGCCTCGCGCGTGGAATGCTTCCGCGCTGCCGCGATCGACGCGCGCGCGGAAGACCCCCGCTCGGTCGGGATCGCCTCGCGCGTGGAAGACTCCCGCACTGCCGGGATCGCAGCCAATCGAATCATCGCGGCACCGCGATTCTGCGCATTGTGCTCTTCACTCCGTCCGACATGTTGATCTCGATCTCCGCTGCCGACGTGCGTACGCGCGCATCGCCACCGCGTGCGAACGAGAGTATTTCGCCCGTTCGCCCATCGCGAACCAGCAGCACCGGTGCATGCGTCGCGTTCCACCGGACGCGCACGTCGTTCGCACCCTCCCGCACGACGCGCACATCCCTCACATCAGCGGCAGCAGCTGCTGCTGCATCCGGCCTGCGGCGCACTTCCCCTATCCCGCGACCACGCAGGCGTAGCTCGGCGGGCGCCTGGCCGCCCATCCGGCTGAGCGGAATGGTCCACGCGAACAGCCGCTCGCCCGGCAGGTGATCCACTTCATAGGCGTCGAACGACATGTCCAGCACCGTGGCGCCGGCCTTGTCGATGCCCGTCAGGCGGTAACGGCCCGCCCCGCGCGGCATGACCGGCGCGGCGACTACCTCGAACGCGGGCTCCAGCATCGCGCCGTCAGCCGAGATCCGGCCCCACACCAGGAGCGATGGTTGCGCCACATTACCTGCGCCCGCCTCCAGCTCGCGGAATGCCATGACGGCTTCGTACGTATAGTCGCTCGTCCACCCCGGCTGGCAGTAGGACATCAGGTCGTAGTGCGTGCCGAGTGACCGTATCTCGTTCGTGCGCATGTCCCAGCCATGGTGACCCAGACGCCCGCCGACATATGGATAGCCCAGGTCCGGGCTCGCGGGCCCGCCGCAGTCCACGTGGCGGCGTCCGAAATTGTGACCCCACTCGTGCGCGACCGTCACCGAACGCCAGTTCGGCCAGTCCACGCCGATCGCTGACGGCCGACCTATGTACCCGAGGCCCGTGCCGCCCGACGTGAATGAAGGCTTGATGACACCGTAGTAGTAGCGCCCCGGCGCCTCCGTAACGCGCAGCGCCTCGATCTCGCCGAGCAATCGACCCCAGGCGGTGTCGTATGCGCTCGGCAGCGCACCCGTGAACGTATACGGTGCGCGCACATCCACGTCGATGGCCGGCAGGGGATACTGGGCCTGCGCGTCGGTCACGTACGTGTCGCGATTCGCTGTCGTGACATCGCCCTGCAATCCGTTGCCCTGCTGCACGACGGGCACGAGGCGCGCCCGCAGCGTCGTTGCCGTACGGACATCCAGCGAGAGCGCCGTTCCGGATTCGGGGAACGTGTTGTCGGTCTCGTCGGCTTCGGCCACCAGGTCATCCGGATCGACGTCCACGAGCACCGCCGTGCCCGGCTGAAGGAGGGAGCCCGGAATGACGACGTTCCAGGTAGTTGCCAGCACGCCTTCATCGTGGCTCACGGGAAGTGTCGCCGACGGCGCGGGAATGATGAGCGTATGCGCCAGGCTGCCGTTGTGGTAGAAGCGTGCACGCACGGTCGGCCGTTCCGTGCTCACTGCATTCCCGCGCGCGAACACCCGCAGCAGCCCGTCACGTCCCGCGATCAGGGGAATCGAGCCGTCCGTGCGCTGCACCGACTGTGTGACGTAGGCGCCGGCGATATCGAGGTTGAGCGGTCCGGACGTCGCTTCGTACGCCACGCTGACGCTCGTCTCGGCGCCCTCCACGACCTGCACCTGCTGACTCTCCGGCGTCGACACGTAGACGGCGCTGGCATCGCGCACGAAACCGGCCGCCACCGTGTACGTCCCCGACACGAGTGCCGGGAGCGACTGTGTCGCCGTCAGGCGGCGCTCGTAGCCGTTCGGCCCGGTGACCACGACACTGCCTTCCGTTCCCTGCGGCAATCCCGTAACGGTCACTGCCATGCTGCCGCCGGAGACCCAGGTGCCGCGCAGGGTGACGCCGGAATACGTCGTGAACGCGTCGAGCAGAACGTACCAGTCGCCGGCGGCCGGCTGCTGTACGGTGCAGCTCTCCGTCGTGGCCGGAGCGGTGGACTTGCAGGCGCTCGCGCCCGTGGTAGGCAGTTTGCCGTGTCGCACGTACAGGTCGGCATCGCCCGGGCCGCCGGTCGTCGACAGCGTCAGGCGCGTGACGTTCGCGGGCAGCGTGATGCGGTAATACCTGTTCTCTCCCTGGAGCGCGCCGATGCCTGTCATCTCGACGTTGTTCTGCAGCTCGATCACCGCACCGGGCGACAGTGCCGTGGCGGTTAACTCGAGCGGCGGACCGCTCAGCCCTGCCACCGCTACGCTGGCGCTCTGCGCCCCGGCTGCGCCGAGCGTCCAGATCGCGGCGGCAATCCCGGACGCATCGGTCGAGAGTGCCTGTGGCGTCACCACGCCCGACGCCGGTGTGAAGGTCACGGTCGTGTTCGGCACACCGTTGCCGTGCTCATCGCGCACCTCGACAACGATCGCGTCACTCAGCGGCTGCTGCTCCAGCCCGGTCTGAGCGTTGCC